>NZ_JAXMIH010000028.1 GCF_034366625.1 Prosthecobacter sp. | reverse complement strand
GAGAGGAGCGCGGAGACTCTTCTCCGCTTCTTCTTTCCACACAGCGGGCAGGAGTGCCCGCGCTCCCTTCAAAGCGCGTCAAGAGGTCACGCGGCTGGGCGTTGCCCGTTTGACGCGCCGATGGCGGCGTGACCAATTTTGTTACTCCTCCGAATGCCTCTTCACGAGAGTAAACTCGTTCCACGGCCATCCTCCAGCCGTACCGTTAAAATATAGGAAGACGTCGTCTCGGACTTCACGAATTCTCGCTTCGGCGCCGACCTCTAATCCAAAGCGTTCAATAGCCTGGTAAAGCCCTTGTGTTCTCTCACTCGGCGTGAAGCGAACGACGTCTCCAACAGAATAAGGACACCTTTCAGTCATTGGGCGATAGATGGCACGTGTTTTTGTAACCTTTCGTTTTCTCAAGTTCTCAACCGCCTGACCGCCTCGGCATTCGATTCAAACGCGAAGTCAGCGAGCGGCACTGAATCCAATTCGCAGAGCATGAACTCCATGACTTCGGAGGGCTGGATCACCACGCTGCTGAAGTCTGGCACACGGGCGACGAAGAACAGATCGAGCGTGGGCCACACATAGCCCTGAAACGCATAACGGTTGTTCAGCGCGAGGAAATACGTGAACGCAGAAGCGGGCAGGTCGAGGCCGACTTCCTCGTGGGTTTCGCGGGCGGCGGCCATCTCGCCAGTTTCTTCGGGTTCGATCACGCCGCCGGGCAGGCCGAGTTTTCCGAGGCCGGGCTCATGCGCGCGGCGGATGATGAGCACGCGATCCTGCGCGTCGAGGATGAGCGCCACTGCGGCGGCGATGGGTGTGATGAACTGGCGGAAGCCGCAGGCCGGGCAGCGGAACTCGCGTTCGTTCACGGCATGCAGATCACCAGCACCGCAGTTGCTGCAAAACTTGAAGGGGGTGTCAGCCATGGGACTTCCCCTGCCGCCGATGCGCCCGCCATGCCAGCAGAAACACGAGAACGCAGGCGGCTTTCATCACGAACAGCCACCACGGCTCCCACCATGCGCCGGTTTGCGCCTCGATGAGATCCGAAACACCGAACACGGCGAAGGCCAGCGGCAGCAGCCAGCGCCAGGGCGCCTTCATGCGGAGTCGCACGGCCAGCACGAGCGCGAGGATGAACCACAGGCCTGCCTCGGCTTGATTGAAGATGACGTGGAACGTGCCTGCGGACTCCTCCTGCATGCGGCATGCTCCCAAACCCCGTGGCGGATGACAAGCCGTGATTTCCTTGGCACGGGCGGCTTCTCTTGCCAACATGCGGCCCGATCCCACCTCATGAGCAGCACGTTACTCCAATCCTGGCTCCGCCTTCCCGACGGGGAGCGCCATGATTTGAACGGGACGTGCAGCATCGGTCGCGCGCCGGACAACACCCTGTCGCTTGCGGACAATGAAGTCTCACGCCGCCACGCCATCATCCAGGCGCAGGGCGAGCGCGAGTTCTGGCTGGTGGATCTCGGCAGCGCGAACGGCACGTATGTGAACGGCCGCCGCATCTCACAGTCCGTGCGCCTGCACAACGGCGACATCATCCGCATCGCCAGCAATGAGCTGGAGTTTGCCACGGAGATCCTCAGTGCCATGCATCCCGCCGGCCAGCAGGTGATGGCCTCCACGATGATCCACATCCGCCAGGCGCAGTGCTGGCTGATGGTGGCGGACATCATCGGCTCCACCCAGCTCGCGCAAACGCTGCCCGGCGCGCAGTTCCCGCGCATGACGGGCACCTGGTTCAAGAACTGCCGTCAGGTCATCGACGAATGCGGCGGTCACATGTCGAAGTATCTCGGCGACGGCTTCTTCTGCTACTGGGACGACACCGAAGACGGCGCCATCCAGGTGCGCCAGGCCGTGGCGAAGCTTTACGAGGCGCAACTGAAGGTGAACCCGCCCTTCCGTCTCGTCCTGCACTTTGGCTCCGCCGCACTCGGCACCGTGCCGACGATGAATGAGCTCAACCTGCACGGCCCGGAGGTGAACTTCGTCTTCCGCATCGAAAAAGTGGCCTCCACCTTGAAGCAGAAGGTCCTCTTCAGCGAAGCCGCCGTGAAAAGGATGGCGGCGGAAAAAGAGGTCCGACTCGTCGGCGAAAGCGCCGTGGAAGGTTTCTCGGCGACGCACAAGTTCTACACGCCGGGGGCGTGAGAGCATTCGCGGCAAACCGTCAATCCACCGGTTCTGCCACACCATCGGCCTCTTTCGGCTCGGAGGGCAGCATGATGGCCACAGCGGCGGAGGGAATGAAAAGGAAGCCGGCGTAAAGCAGCGCAGTGCGGAAGTCGCCGACCTTCACGAAGATGCCAAAGAACACCGTGCCGCCAGCAGCGACGATGCGGCCGATGTTGTAGCAAAAGCCGGAGCCGGTGGTGCGCAACAGCACGGGGAAGAGCGGCGGCAGACACATGGTGAAGAGGCCAAACACACCCTGGCACGCGCCGATGGCGGCGAACTGCCATTTCGTGGCCTCCCAGCTCCACACCTGCGAGAAGGACAGATACATGAAGGCGAAGTAGGCCAGCATCATGCCGACGATGGTGTTGCGATAGCCGAACAGCTTCGCGAGACCACCGGCGATGTAGTTGCCGATCAGCGAGCCGAACATGATCCACATCAGGCCGGTGACGACGGCGGAATCCTTGCCCGCTTTGTCGAGCGAGACAATCTCCGTGAGGCTGAGCACGTGTTTCTGCTGCCAGAACAGGAAGGTCCAGTGCGCGGTCAAGGACACCGCGCAGATGATCATCACGCGCCACGTCACCCCACGCACGGCGGGGCTGAACAACGCGCTGATCTTCGGCACCTCCTGGCCTTCGCGTGCCTGCGTCCATTCCTCGGTTTCCGGCACCGCCTTGCGAATCCACAGCGTGATCAAGGCGGGCAGAATGCCGATGAGGAAGATGTAGCGCGGCTCCTGACCGGCCAGCAGCCAACCGGCGAGACAGGCGAGCAGCACACCGCAGTTCACCGCGCTTTGCAGCGTGGCGGCGATCCATGGACGCCATTTCTTCGGCCAGGTTTCAGACAGCAACGACGCACCAACGGCCCACTCGCCACCGATGCCGAGCGCAGCCAGGAAACGGAAGATCATGAGGTGCCACCACTCCTGCGCGAAGAACGAGAGGCCGGTGAAGCAAGCGTACGTCAAGATCGTGAGCGTCAGCGCCCGGCTGCGGCCCAGCACATCGCCAATGCGTCCGAAGAATGCTCCGCCAACCGCCCAGCCGACGAGAAAGGCCGCCTGGATGATCGAACCATGCGTGCCTACGGTGGGATCACTCTCCGGCACCAGCATGAGTTGCGCCACGAACGCCGTGGCCACCAGCGTGTAGAGATGCATGTCGAGCCCGTCAAACATCCAGCCCAGCCATGCGGCGAGTCCAGAACGGCGTTGCTGTGGTGAGAGATCGCGAAGGCGGGTGATGTCAGGAGTGGCTGGCTGGCTCATGCGGGCGCGAGTCTTTCGCAGACGGCCGGGAATGGCAAGCGCCTTACCGCTCCTTCGACAATTTATTGTACTTCTCCACCACCTCGTTGAACTCGCGCGTGCGGGCGTTGAGTTTCTCGATGGCGGCGTCGCGTTCGCGGGCGAGCTGCTTGAGCAGTTCGTTCTGCTTTTCGATGGCGCTGTTCTGACCGCTGACGGTGGCGTTGTGTTCCTTGATCGCTTCGGTGCCTTTACCAAAGGCAAGCTGCGTCGCTTGCAAACCAGTCTGCAACTGCATGAGTTCGCGCATGTAAACGGCGATGGTGATGCCACGGGCGACGGAGTCGTTGGAGAGATCGTTGTACTCGCGGGTGACTTCGACCAGCTTGGCCTCAACCTCCGCACGCAGCTCGGTCAGGCGTTCGATCTCCTTCTCGTACTCGCGCACTTTGCGTTCTGCCTCGACGCGCAGGGCGTTTTCAGCTTCCAGACGTTTCACGAGATCGACGATGTGGCCACGCAAACGTGCTTCGCGCTGCCATTGCACGATGCTGACGACGCACAGGCCGAGCGAGATGAGGACGAGCAGCGTGGTGAGCAGGCGCTTCATCTTCAGGGATTCGGCTTGGCGGCTCCAGCCGGTTTGACGTTGAAGGCGACCTTGGTGAAGCCGACGCGCTTGGCGGCATCGAGCACTTTCACGAGGTCGGCGTAGCGTGTGTTCACATCGGCGCTGATGTAAACGGGCGTGGCGGGATCTTTGCCGAAGCGTTCGGACAGTTTGCGGTCAAGCTCAGGCAGCGTGATGGACGCCTTGTCGAAAAACACATCGCCGGTGGCGTTCACGGCGAGATTGATCATGTCCGGTTTGAAATCCGACTGCGCGGAGGAGGCGACGGGCAGGTTGACCTTGATGGTCTGCTGCTTCGACATGGTGAGGCTGACCATCATGAATGACGCGAGCAGGAAGAACATCACGTCGATGAGCGGAATGATTTCCAGCCGCGTTTTGCGCTCGGGCAATGGAGAGTGAAGTTTCACGTCGTGATCAGGCCTTCGGAGTGACTTTGTCGAAACCGTGCTGGGCGGCGAGGATCAGTACGTTGTTCGCGGCGGCTTCGAGGTCGAACTTCAGCGCGGCGAGACGCGAGTGAAAGTAGTTCATGGGCACCAGCGTGCCGATGGCGATGCCGAGACCGGCCGCAGTGGCAATGAGCGCCTCACCGATGCCGCCGGTGACTTTTTCGACAGCGAGTTCGCTGCTGCCGATGCTGGTGAAGCTGCCCATGATGCCGGTGACGGTGCCGAGCAGGCCGAGCAGAGGCGCGAGGGTGACGATGGTGTCCATCGCGCTCAAAAAGCGGCCCGCATCGCGCAGTTCCTGACCTGCGGCGACTTCGAGCGCGCCCTGCATGCTGCTGTGACGATGACTGAGTCCGTGATGAATCATGCGCACAACCGGATCACTCGATTTCGCCGATTGCGCGATGGCTTTGGTGAGATCACCGGCCTCAAGCTTTTCGTAAACTTCATCAAGCTGCTTCACCGAGCGTTTGGCAGCGAAGCGCAACCACCAGAACACGCGCTCGATGAAAATGCAGACGGCCACCAGTGTGACCACTGCAATGGGATACATGATGGGACCACCTTTGAGGAAGAGATCGACGGCGACGTTGGCGAGGAGGGGCATGGGGGAGAAAATGACGAAATCAAAGAAGAGCGGAGCGAGACAGACGAAGCGAAGCTGAATCCGAAGGGTGAATGAAGTGAATCAATGCAGAATGACGAATAAGATCAGTCAATCTTGAATCTAATCGGTTGGGAGTAGCGACCGGTGGCACCAACGGGCCAACGCCAGTTGCGGCGCACCCAGGAGGCGGTGGGTTCGTCCAAGGCACTGAATCCGCTGCTGCCTATGACGGTGGCACTTTCCACCGCGCCGGATGGACCGACGCTGATGCTCAGAAGCACCGTGCCCTGCATGCCGGCGTTGCGTGCGAAGGATGGATAGGGAGGCTTGGGGGATCTCAAAGGTTTAGTGCCAACGCCGTTCGCCGTGCCGCCTGCGCTGCCTCCCACTACACCGCTGCGCGATGTGGTGGAAGGAGTGCCGCTGCTGCGTGCGACGGCCTGCGTGCGAGGACGTGGCGGTGCGGGCTTCGGTTTGGCCACCGGATCAACAGGTCGAAGCGCGTCTTCTATCTTGGGAGCGGTGGGAATGGCAAAGATGTCTTCCATTGTCATCGCCTCGGCTATCTCTGGTAGATCAAGATTCTCTGGCGGCGTTTCGACGGCTTCGGGAATCTCGACTGGAAGAACAGGTTCCTCCTCCGCAGCCACTTCGTTCGCCTCAAGAGTCTGCAGTTCGGCCATCGAGGCTTCGATCATCGCTTGATCAGCGGCGATGTCTGCTTCGAGTGATTTCAGATGTATCGGCGGCAGATCGGCGGCGAACATGCCGACAATGCCCACAGCCAGAAAACTGGCGGTGATGCCCACGATCCAGGAAAGCGTGATCAATGCCTGCAAGGTGCTGCGACGACGCCAGATCGCCGGCCGGGCAGCGGCAGCGCTGGAGACATTCGGCATGGCTAGGTCGAGGCCCATGGTGGGGAGCGTGTTTATCACTTGGGAGGTCATGGCACAACCGGCGGGATGGCTGTTGAGCATGAATCGCAAGAAAAGAGCGTCAACTTGCAATTGAGACTCTATCGCAAAAAAGAGTTTGCTCGTTGATCCAATCCCCCTATTCTCCGCCGCCGTTGCGATAGAATCTCAGTATCAACTCACTCATGAACCCGAACTCACCCTCGAAAATCCAATGTTCCGTTGGCCCTGTTGCGGCAGCCGCCGCCCTCCTGTTCCTAGCCTTTGCCTCCCATGCTCGCTCCCAAACCGTGAGCAATCCGGTGACCAAGCCTGCCGCCAATGCCACCGAACTCGACGCCATCACGATCTATGGCGAGGCCGAGAGCGACTATTACACGCACAGCGTCTTCCCTGAGGCTGTCGAGGGCACCAAAATCTTCGCGGGCAAACGTGCGACCATCATCGACCTAGACGCGCTGCCCAAGGTGCAGGCCAACAACTACCGCCAGGCTCTCGCGCAGACTCCTGGTCTGCTGTTCTCCGAGGAAACCACTCCGCTGGTCAGCATCGGCTATCGCGGTCTCGGTGAGCCGCACCGTTTCCAGTTCATGCAGGTGCTCAAGGACGGCATTCCCATCCACGCCGACCCTTTTGGCTACCCCGAGGCTTACTACACGCCGCCGCTCGATGTCGTGGACCGCATCGAGTTCATCCGCGGCGGCGGCGGCTTGATGTACGGCTCCCAACCCGGCGGGGCCTTCAACTACATCACCTACATGCCACGGCGTGACAAAGCCTTCGGCTTCCGCACGCAGAACATCTTCGGCACAGACAATCTTTTCTCCAGCTACACCTCCGCTGACGGCACCGTCGGCAACCTCGGCTACTACGGCTACTTCAATCACCGCAGCAGCGACGGCTTCCGCAACTCCAACAGCGACTACCGTCTCGACGGCGGCAACGTGAAACTCGTCTATCACTTCGACGACGACACCCGCCTCATCTTCGGCGTGGACATGTACGAGGAGGAGCACGGTGAACCCGGCGGCCTCACGGCGGCGGCCTTTGCATCCACGCCCGAGATGACAACAAAGTTCAATGACCGCTTCAAACTCCGCCGCTACATCGGCAGCGCCGAGCTACAGCACCAGTTCCAGCCCGGCACCGAGCTCAGCGTGAAGGCCTGGGGCGGCTACTACCAGCGCTGGAGCAAGCGCCAGCGCACCAGCGCCGCCGGCGCGGCCCAGTTCGGCACCGTGCCCACGCTGCCAAACGCCGCCACCAACGCCATCGAAAACCAGGAGTTCTACACCCTCGGCATCGAGCCGCGCATACGTCACGACTGGGAAGCCTGGGGCAACACCCACACCCTCGCCGCCGGCATGCAGCTCTACTACAACTTCTCCCCCCGCGTGGACAAGCGCGGTGCCACCCCCGGTGCCGAGGACGGCATCATCACCGCCGACTCCCGTCGCGAGGTGTTTTACGGCTCCCTCTTCCTGGAAAACAAGTTCACCTTCGGCCGCCTCACCATCACCCCCGGCTTCCGCTTGGAGATGATCAATCAAAACGTGCACACGCGGAACTTCGCCCCCGCCACCGGCCTTTTCGTCAACGAGTCCAGCAAGAGTGTCTTCGAGCCGCAGCCTCTCTTCGGCCTCGGCCTTGCCTACGACCTTGGCCATGAAACGTCGCTCTACGCCAACGTCTCCCAAAGCTATCGCACCACCGTCTTCAGCGAATCCATCGTCGCCCAGCCCGGCACCACCACCACCGACATCGGTCCTAGCCTGACTTGGTCCTACGAGCTCGGCGTGCGCGGTAAGCCCGCCACCTGGCTCACCTTCGACACCAGCATCTTCCTCATCGACATGGACAACCGCTTCGGCACCACCGGCACACCCACCATCATCCGCAGCGTCGGCCGCAGCATCAACTACGGCTGGGACGGTGCCTTTGAACTCGATCTCATCGGCCTGGCCGACTCCCTTGGTGGAACACAACACGCCAAACGCGCCGGTTCGCTCAACTGGTACGCCAACGTCACCCTGCTCGAAGCCGAGCTGTACGGCGGCCCCGCCAACGGCGGCACCCCGCAATACGCCCCGGACTACATGGTCCGCAGCGGCCTCATCTACAAATACCAGGACCGCGTCAAAATCGGCTTCCTCGGCACCCTCGTCTCCGATCACAACGCCCAGGACGGCGGCCCCGCCTTGTTCGATGTGCCCTCCTACATGACCTGGGATCTCACCGCCGAAGTGAAGGTAAACGAGCACTTCACCGTCATGGCCGGCCTCAACAACGTCTTCGACGAAAGCTACTACGCCCGCGTGCGCACCGATGGCATCGACCCCGCCTATGGCCGCAACTTCTACGTCGGCGGCAGCTTGACCTTTTGATCCTTGTTAGGTTGGATCACGTCCCTGCGGGGCGCGGAAGTGGTGTTCCGTCCTCGCAGGGATTTTTCATGCCTTAACCCAGCCCTTCGATCTTCCAGCCGTCGCGATACTCGCGTTTCACCAGCGCGTTCGCCGCTTCGAGGTTGGAGAATTTCAAACCAGCGCGATCCCATTCGAGCCACTGGCTCGGAAAACGATCGGCGATGGTGCCGACGACGACGGTTTCGGTCAGCGGACCGCCGTGGCTGAAATCGCCACAGCTTTTTTTGCCCGCGAGGATCGCATTGACCCAGTCGTGATAATGATCCTGCGGTTTGATGCCACGCGGATACTTTTCCGCCGGGAAATCAGCCTCCGGCAGCACAAACGGACGCACGCCGTAGGGTTTGAAGATCGCACCATGCTCGCCGATCCAGAAACCGCCGCTGGCAGGAAATTTGGAGAGCACTGACGGCATCTTCACCACGCTCATGTCAGGATCAATGCCGCCATCGAGCCAGGTGAGTTTCAGTGTGTCACCGGCGATGAGTTCATTGCCCGCGAACTCGAACTCGACACGGCGTTTGTCGGCCCACAACGCCCCGCTGCTGCCTTCAGTCGTCTGACGCACGCGTTTCGGAGCACCGAGCTTCAAGCCATCGAACGTGGCATCGAAATGATGACAGCCCATGTCGCCGAGTTCGCCACAACCGAAGTCAAACCACGCACGCCACGTCTGCGGATGATAGGTGTCATTGAGATACGGACGTGGCGAGCGCACGCCGAGCCAATGGTCCCAGTCGAGTCCCTCCGGGATCGCATCGCCCTGCGGACGCAATTCCATGTTCTTCGGCCACCAGTTGAGCTTTTTGTTCTCCCACATGATCACCTCTTTAATTTTGCCGATGGCCTTGGTGCGCAGCAGTTCCACCATCATGCGGCTTTCAATGCTGGAGCGGCCCTGATTGCCGAGCTGCGTCACCACCCCGGCTTTGACGGCCTCCTGCGCCAGAACGCGGCACTCATGCGGCGTGGGAGCCATCGGCTTCTGCAAATAGACATGCTTCTTGGCTCTCAGAGCAATTGTTGCAATGGACGCGTGCATGTGATCCGGCGTTCCGACCGTCACCGCGTCGAATTTGTCCGCGTGTTTCGACAACAATTCGCGCCAATCCTTGTGCTGCGAGGCTTCGGGAAAGTCTTTGGCCGCCTGCGCGATGTGGCGCGCATCCACATCACACAAGGCGACGATCTTCACCTTTGCGTGCGAGGCCACGCTGCGCATCGTGTTCCCGCCCATGCGAGCCACGCCGATGCTGGCGACCTGCAGCATCGAATTCGGCGAAGCAGAGCGAAGAATGGCGGGGAATCCCAGCACTGAGGCAGCGCTGGATGTTTGAATGAATTGGCGGCGGTTCATGAGGCCATGCAAACGACCTCATGCCACGCAATCCTTCAGTTCGGGCTGAGAAGCGGCTTGTCAACGCCACCACCGCTCGGTTTGCTTCACGTATGTCAGCCGCCCTTTTTGCCGCCGGTTTGGGGGACGTGATTCGTTCCTGCTACCTGAACGCCGCCTACCGTGTGCTCAGCGAGGCCACGCAGCCGGTTCCAATCATCATGGCCTCGCATAATCCCTTCACGATCGAGATCTTCCGGCATCATCGCAACGCGAAGAACTTCATCCTCTACGATCTGGCGCACAAGTTTGAGGAGTTCTTCAACGCCGGGTTGCACGGGGTGGACATCAACCGCGCGCTTTGCGGTTTTGCCGGTGTGGATCATGCGAAATTGATCCGTGGCAGCGCGGACGGGCACATCCCGGTGTTCGACGCGCCGGACGAGGTCGATTCGCAGGGACACATCGTGTTCCAACCCTTCGCGGGAAACGCGTCCTACCGCTCGCTGCCGCCGGCGCTGATCGAAAAAACAGCGCAAGTGCTGCGCAAGCTGCCGTGCCAGGTGTTTGTGATGACACGCAGTTATTTTCGTCCCGGTGCGAAGGGAAAAACCATTCATGCCGTGGAAGACGCCCGCACCTTGGAAGGTGGGAACATCACCGTGCTCGACAGTCTGACGGTACCCGCGACGCTGAACCTCATCAAAACCTGCCGCGCCTATGTGGGAAGCTGGAGCAGCCTGCAGCAGGCGGCATGGTTTGAAAACAAGCCGGTGGCGGTGTTTTACCCGGAGAACTACGTGGACGTGCAAAAGAACACCGCGTACGCCTTTGGCATGGGGCGCGACAACACGCTGGGCTGCGAGTACCCGCAGGTGGATGCCGCGGTGCTGGAGGCGTTTCTGCGGCGCTGGTGATTCAGCGGGGGAGAAAACGCCGCAGCACCTCGAAATGGCCGGCGGCAGTGCTGATGTCCGCGTTCAAATCCTCCATGCGGATCTTGTAGGGCGAATCGACCGGCGTGATGAAGGGCACACGGCTGACGCGGGCAAAGATCATGCCGTGATAACGGCCGGTGAGGACGAAGCGCGACCGTGCGATGGTTTCAAACGCCGCCTGCGGACCGGGCCGGGCGACAATCTGCGATTGTGGAAAACGTTCTGCTACCTCAGCCAGCAGTTTGTCATCATCCACCGGTGCGCCCATGCCCAGCCAGCGAGTCGGCGTGCTGCTGGCGGCAAACTGGCGCATGTAGTGATTGATGAGTGTGTTCCGCGCATTGACGAGACCTGCGGGAACGAGTGTGACGACCTGCGAAGCCACTTCGGACGGATCAACCGTCGGTTGATACAAATAGGCCGCATCCGGGAAGAACTGCGCATCATCACGCCTGCTGATCTCCTGCGCGATGCGCACGCAGTTTGGCGAGCGCAGCGTGATGAAGGCCGCCTGTTTCAAGTAAGGCACCCACGGCCTGAGAGCGGTGGCATACTCGGCCTCGCGGTTGATTTGAAATTGAAAGCCGCACGATAGGATGCCCCATGGGATGCCGCGCGCGATGGCGGCATCCATGTAGAACTTCATGGCGCGGAAGTGCGGTGATTCCGCGTCTGCCGGTCCCTCCTTCGGGTTGTTGTAAAGAATGCCGCCGCCGCCGAGCACGAGCAGTGCGAGATCGTCCGGCAGGGCGGCAGGCAGGTCGGAATTGTAGATCACCAACTCGTGCTCCGGCAATTGCTGCGCGAAGACGAGTGGATAGGTGTCGTCGCCGACGTTGCCGTAGCCGGACGCGCCGACGAAGGCGATTCTCATGCGTGCTGCGTTCGTTTCGCGGATTTTTTGCCAACGACGGGAGCCAGGATGGCGTGGAACTGCTCGGCGATGTTGCGCCAGTCGAATTCACCACGGCGCACATGCACGATGCCCTGCGCGGAGAGCTTTGCACGAAGTGGTTTGTCTGTGTAAAGCAACTGCAAAGCCGCCACGAACGGCGCGTGATCGACGAGAGCACCGGCGGTGTTGATCTCGGGGTTGATGAGCAGCCTTGAGCACGGGATTTTCACCGCAGGCACGGCCCATTCGGCCAGGGCGGAGGAGTCCGGCACGATCTGCGGGATGCCGCAGGCCATGCCTTCCATGGTGGTGAGACCCCAGCCCTCACCAAGCGTGGTGGTCATCTGCACGTCGAGGCTGTTGTAGATGCGCTGGAGATGGCGCGGGCTTTGCAGGCCGCGAATGTCCTCGCAGCCGGTGAGCAGCAGACGGTCAGCGATGCCGTGGAAGGCGGCGACGCGGTGCAGATCCCAGCCGGTGTCTTTTTGCGCGCAGTGGAGCAGCAGGAAGGCGTTGGCGACGCGGTGCTGCTTGATCCAGTCGGCGAAGATGTGAATGGAGAGATCGAGACGCTTGCGCGGCTGGTTGCGGTTGAGATTGCCGACGATGAAGGCGTTGCGCGGCACGTTGAGGTCGAGCAGGTGGCGGGCTTCTTTGCGGTTCATCGGCTGGAACACCGCCGTGTCGATGCCATGAGAAATGACGTGGCGTTTGCCTTTGAAGCCGGCCTTCGCCGCCTCGCGATGGCCGTAATTCGTGTACCACACGGCGGCATGAAGTTTGTTCAGTTCGCGCATCGCCACTGGATCGAGATTGCCGCCGTCCACGGGCATGTAACCGATGATGGGAATGCCCTTCGGCGCGATCTTGGCAAACTGGGCGACGTTCCACCAGTCGTTGTTGATGACGACGGCGGCAGGATCGAACTCGGCGCAGAGATCCGCAAAGCGGTTCATGCCCCACATGTCGCCACCTTGCCAGGCAGGCATGACACGATAAGGCAGATGATGGGCGGAGCCGTCATAATTGACGCCGGAAACAACCACCTCCCAGTCATCGTGCAGATGATTCAGCATCGAGTGAGTGACGGTGGCGAAGCCCGTGGGCACCAAGGCATCACCGATCCACAGCAGGCGTGGTTTGCGACGCGTGACGCCGAAGAACCGCCGGAACCACCCCTTCCGGGAAGATTCTTTTTCAACAGTGGTGGTGCCGAAGGCAAATTCACCACTGGCCATCACCGGCATCGAAAGCGCACCCGTGGGGCGCGTCGTGACGGTTTTTTTCTGAGCGGACTTCGAGAAGGGCACTTTCCTGGTGGCAGGCGCCGTCTGCTTCGGCCGCGAGACCCTCTTGTTGGCGGCAGCGCCACGTTTCACTGGCGCGGTCTTTTTGATGGAAACCTTTTTCTTGGCAGAGATCTTCTTGGTGGCGGCAGCCTTCTGTTTTACCGGCGTCTTCTTCGACACCGGCCTCCTCCCGGCTACCGGACGCGCGGCTTTGACGGCTGTTTTCTTCACAGGAGGCTTGCTGCTTGCCTGCTGGCTCTGACGTTTGGTGGCCTTGCGGGTGTTGGATCGCGTGTTCATGAGGTGGTGTCGGTTGGATTGAAACGGTTTCTCCGCTAGTCGGCGTCTTTAATGAGGCAATCCGGCAGCAGCTTGCGCAGTTCATCGGCGATGAAGCTCTCCACCGGCAGAGCTGAACCGCCTATGCGCAACATCACCAGCCGCTTGCATGCGCCGAGGTGGGGGATCGCATCCCGGGTGACGGAAGGGCTGGCCATCAGGTCGAGGTTGGTGAGCGTCCCGATGGTGGCAAGATGCTGGAGCGCATCCGACGGCACCGCTATGCCGCGCAAGTTCAGATTCGCCACCGTGCCCGCCTCGCGAATGCGGGAGACGAGTTCCTCCAGCACCGCTTCATCCGAAACCGGCATCGTGGAAAGACACACGCGCCAGATGGTGAAGGGTTCCGCAGGCAAAGCGTCGGCAGAGTAAATATCGGCAACACCGCCCATTTGCTTCTCCGAACTGGCAGAGGTCTGTACATTGACGAAACCGCCATGGTCGAAGACCCATTGGACGAGATTCACCTGCTCGGGTGCCGACCTGGCCGACGGGGGCTCTGCGGCGGGCGCGGGCGGAGTCACTGCGGGTGCTTGGGCCCTTGCCTCCTGCCCTTTGGGCAGCCAGCCTGCCTGCCAGGCAGCAGTCGCGCCCACACCCAGCAGTACCAAGGCCGCCGCCCAAGCCAGCCAGTGCTTTGGCGCGGCACGTGACTTCATCCGAATCGTGTCGGCATCGGTGGGAATCCGCACGGGTTTGCCAACCGGCTCAGTGATCTCGCTTTTGGGATGACGACGGAAGTTTTTCCAGTTGTCGCTGTTTCGGAGCAGCTTTTCCAGCACCTGCGTCATGTCACTGACGTGCTGGTAGCGCTTCTCCGGGTTGTTCTGCATCGCCTTGCTGACAATGGCATCAATGCCCTTGTCCGCTCCAGAGCGAACCGAGGGCGGCTCCCACACGCCCTTGGGCACATGGCCGGTGAAAAGCTCATAAATCATCACGCCCAGCGAGTAAATGTCCGCGCGATGGTCGATCTTCCCGTCCTGATCGAGCGCTTCGGGCGCGATGTAATCCGGCGTGCCGAGCGTTGTGCCGGTGGCGGTGTAATCGACCGACTGCGGGCCGACAACCTTCGCCAGGCCAAAGTCCGCCACCTTCACATTGCCACGCTCGTCGATGAGAATGTTCGCCGGCTTGATGTCGCGATGCACGATGCCGCGCTCGTGCGCGAACTGCAGCGCCTCGCACACCTGGGTGATGATCTTGAGGATCTGCCGGGGCTCGGGTGGAGCGCGCTTGAGCAGGTGCTGCAGGTCCATGCCGGAGACGAACTCCATCGCGTAATACATCTGGCCGTCGGCGGTCTCGCCGAAGTCATGTACGGCGATGATGTGCGGATGGTTCAGCAGCGCGAGCGCGTGGGCCTCGCGCTTGAAGCGCTCGGCGAAGCTTTCCTTGTTCCGATGCACCTGGGGCAATAGTTTCACAGCCACCGTGCGGTTGAGGCTTTTCTGCACCGCCTTGTACACCGCTCCCATGCCCCCGCGTTCGATGAACTCGACAAACTTGTAGCCTGGAATCAGCGCGTCCAGCTCCTCCATGGATGGAGGGATGAACGGTTCAAACTGGATGGCTTCACCACCATGGTCTTTCCCCGGCTGCATAGGGCCATTTAAGGCTGGGCCGTTGATCTTGGCAAGACATCCGAGTCAGATGCCGCAAAATAATCACTAGAAAGCTCCGTCAGGCCGTCATCCATCGCGTTTGCGGCGGCTTGCGTTCTTCGTGATTTGAGCCATGAGACATGCGACATCATCAGGACGCAAACGCCGAAGGATGCAGGCGTTTGAGACAGCCCAAAGGGCTGTCCCGCAGGGGTGAGGGAGTCGTGAGGCGACGACCGAGTCAACCTGCGGGGATCAGACGAATCAATCGCAGGCCTACCGAGGTCGTGGCTTGAAACCTCCCAACACAGCTCTGGAGGCATAAGGCAGTGGCCTGCTCCCGGAGGTGGGACGGATCATAAATGTAATTCCAGCGTCCTTGGGTTGTTGATGTTGTGCTGTTCTCTCATGCTGTCAAACGCAGCGCAGGGCGTAGCCCGGAGCGGAGTTTGACAGCATGCGGCCACCTCCGCCGGGGTGCGATACCCCAGCGAGCTGTGCGGCCGACATTCGTTGTATTCGCGTCGCCACTCCTCAATGACGACTCGCGCTTCGGCCAGGCTGCCGAACACTTCACGGTTGAGGCACTCGTCGCGCAGCTTGTCATGAAAGCTCTCGATGTAACCGTTCTCCCACGGCGATCCCGGCTTGATGTAGCGCATCTTGATCTGGTGCTGCTCCGTCCAGTCTTGGATCGCGCAGGCGATGAACTCAGGACCGTTGTCGCTGCGGATGTGCTGTGGCGTGCCGTGCTTGCGCATGGCCGCCGCCAGCACGCGCAGCACGTCCTGCGCACGGATCGACCATGCCACATGCGTGGCGTGGCACTGGCGCGTGTGCTCGTCAATCAAGGTAAGGATACGAAAGGCGCTGCCGCCTTCCACTTGATCGCTCACGAAGTCCCAGCTCCACACCTGATTGCGACGGGTCGCCTCCTGACGTGCCCGCTGCCCAGGCCCCACGCGTCGCAGCCTGCGCTGCCGCTTGCGCACTTGCAGCCCTTCGGCCCGTCGCACTCGCGCCACACACTTGGCGTTCACGCGCCCGCCTTCGCGCTGTAGCAGCGCGGTGATGCGGCGGTAGCCGTAACGTGGATGCTTGCGGCTGAGCTGCACGATGCGGTGATGCCGTCGCTTCGCCTCCTGGCTCATCTGCCTCACCCGGTAGTAGCCCGACCGCGCCAGCCCAACGGCACGACACGCCTACGCGATCCCGCCCAGATCGCGCTCCACTGCGTGTCGCGCCGCCCGAGGTTTGCTGGCCGGGCTCACCATTTTTTTGCGTTGATGGCCTTCAAGATGCCGATCTGCACCGTCAAATCGGCCACGATGCGCTTGAGCCTTGCGTTTTGCTGTCGCTGCGCTCCACCCTCCGGGCAGCCTGCGGCTGGCTATCTCGCTGCGCTCGGTTCCTCACTCAGCGCCCGCGCCTGCCTGACTCCATCAACCTGCATCCCGCCATACTTCCGTTTCCAGCCGTAGTAGGTCTGCACGCTGATGTTGTGACGTGCGCACACGTCTTTGACCTTCATTCCACCCTGCGCTTCACGCAGGATGCCGATGATCTTCTCTTCACTGTGTCTGCTCTTTTTCATGTTGTTCTGTTCTCCGAGTTGTGGAGCCAGAACTACATTTTACCACTGTCCCGTTCCCAGGAGGCAGGCCACTGTTGACACGCTCACTGACGCATTCCATCTCACGTGGTGATTCCACTCGATCTGTCTCTTGCCGAAGTTCCCAGCCTGCCTGCGCATGCGGCGCGGTTGTTGGCGAAGGAAGGGATCAAAACGGTGGCGGATGTGGTGTGGCATCTGCCGTTCCGGCATGAGGACCGGCGGCAGATGCAGGCGCTGGCGTTTCAGGCGGGGCCGTTGCCGTCGTGTCATCATGTGTTGGTGACGAAGACGGGGAACAAGTTCTTTGGCGGGCGTTCCGGGGTGTTTGAGGCCGTGGTGCAGCATGCGACGGGGCGGCTGGGCCAGCAGCTCACGCTGAAGTGGTGGAACATGCCGTTCATGAGCCGGGTGTTTGCCGAAGGGCAGGAATTGATCGTCTATGGAGTGATCAAAGACACGAAGGGCCGTCTGAGCATGTCGCACCCGGAGTATGAGATCGTCAAAGGCGGGGCGGATGACGATGCGGAGCAGATCCACACCGGGCGCATCACACCGATCTACCGCCTGAAGGGCGCGATGACTCAAAAAGCGCTGCGCGTGGCGGCGTGGCATGTGTGTCAGGCGCTGCCAGGGGCGTTTTGCGAAGATCTGCTGCCGACGCCGAGCGCGGAAGGCGAGTTCGTCGGCCAAACACGATCACTAGCGCTGCGGGAGGTGCATTTTCCTTCCAGCATGGAGAAACTGGAGCAGGCGCGGCGCTATCTCGCGCTGGAGGAGTTTTACGGCTACCAGCTCCGCGTGGCACGGCGGAAGCGGCGGGTGATTGAATCGGGTGGGCGCAAGCAAATCGGCACAGGCGAGCTGCTGCGGGATTTTTTCAACGAGCTGCCCTTTCAGCTCACGACGGCGCAGCAGCGTTGCCTGGACGAGATTCATCGCGACATGGCCTCCGGCGCGCCGATGAACCGCCTCCTGCATGGCGATGTGGGCAGTGGCAAAACGGTGGTGGCCTTCGCGGCGATGCTGAGGGCGGTCGAATCCGGTCGGCAGGCAGTCTTGATGGCTCCGACGCAGATTTTGGCCGAGCAGCATGCGCGCAATGCGCGCAAGTGGCTGGAGCCGCTGGGCCTGCGCGTGGCGCTGCGGACGGGATCGAAGCGCGAGGATGGCGATGGTTTGGAATTGATACGCGGAAAGAGCAGTTCGGACAAACCAGAGATCGTGATCGGCACGCATGCGCTGCTGCATGACGCGGAGTTGATGCACAACACGGGGATCGTCGTCATCGACGAGCAGCACAAGTTTGGCGTGGCGCAGCGGGCGAAGCTGATCCGCAAGGGCGACACGCCGGATGTGCTGGTGATGACGGCCACGCCGATCCCGCGCACGCTGACACTGACGATCTACGGCGATCTGGAGGTCTCGACGATCGACCAGAAGCCGCGTGATGGCGTGAAGATCATCACGAAGGTGCGGCCGAAGACGAAACTGAAGGACGCGGCGAAATTTTTGCGCGAGCAGATCGAGGAAGGCAGCCAGGGTTACATCGTGTATGCGCTGATCGATGAATCGGAGAAGCTGGAGGCGGGTGCGGCGACGAAGGGGCATGAGGAGTGGTCCAAACTGCTCGCGCCGTGCGAAGTGGGGCTCCTGCACGGTCGGATGAGCGCGGAGGAGAAGGAGGATGTGATGAAACGTTTCCGTGCGGGCAAGCTGGACGCGCTGGTTTCGACGACGGTGATCGAGGTCGGCATCGACGTGCCGAACGCGACGGTGATGTTCATTCACGACGCGGGCCGGTTTGGCCTGGCGCAGCTTCATCAGCTCCGTGGGCGCATCGGGCGCGGGGCGCACACGAGCTACTGCGTCTTGTTTGTGGAGGACAAGGACGAGGAGAACCGCCAGCGCCTCGCGATCATGGAGGAGACGAGCGACGGTTTCCAGATCGCCGAGGAAGATCTGCGGCGGCGCGGTCCGGGCGATGTTTTGGGCCATGCGCAGAGCGGGCAGGCGCCGCTGCTCTTCGGTGAACTGCTGGCGGACACGCGGCTCGTTCGATTGGCGCGTCAGCTTGCCGAACGCACGCTGGATGAAGACCCGCACCTGCTGCGACCGGCGCTGGCGGTGTTCCGCGATGAGCCGGTGGTGGCTGAAAAGGCGCAGGCGATGATGCAATGAGGCGCAAGGCTGCGAGTTCGATGCCGGCGGCTCTGAGGCATGGCTTACTTAAGAGGGCTTGACGACTAGAGCTTTTACCCGGTCAGTACCGTGTGTCATGCACCCGCACGCCCCCATGCGCCAGACCGGCGCGCTTGTGGATCAAACCGAGGTCGTTCGCAAACGGCGTCGGCGGGGGAAGCCGCGTCTTATGACGATGATTCGGCTCGTGGTCGTCATCGCGGCCGTTGCGGGAGTCACGGGGGGTGTCTTGTGGTTGAAGGAAGAAACACCCCATCCGCAGGCGGTCGAGGCGACGCGTGAATCACCACTGGTCGAGGCTCGGAGCCTGCGGCCGCGACTGGAGACGGCCCAATCCTCTGAACTGGCGGCCTACGCGATGAAGAAAGAGAATTCGCAGGTGCCGCAGGAGGTGGTTCAGGTGGTTCAGGTGGTTCAGGTGGTTCAACCGCAGCCGGGCAGCATGCCAACCGTGAACCGAGATCTACCCGTGTGGCTGGTGGCAGACGCCACGAAGTCTGCGGAACTGCTGAGGCAAGAACTGCGCGAGCGTGGAGCGCGGCAGATGGGAGCCGCCGTGCGGTTTGCGATGCTGAATGTGGCCGAACTGATGGCGATGGATGGCAAAACCTGGGCGGCGAGCATGGCCACGCCCGCTGCGAGTGAAAACAATGCTTCGGCGCTGCTGCTGACATTTTACCTATATCATCTTGATCGTGCGGGAGACGCGGCGGGCATCACCGCCTTCCTGCGTGCGGTGGAAAACAACGCGCCGAAGGAGAAGGCGGTGAGGGAATTCATCCTCGCAGGACGCAGGCCGGTGGATTTCGAGCGTGAGATGGGTCTCGCTTTCGCGGGCATCGGCGTGGAGCTGCAGTTCACGCGGCGCGGAGGAGCGGTGCTCAAGCCGTGATGAAATCCGGGGAGATTCTTTTTGCCGATCCTCTGATTTGATCTTATCCCCTGCGCATCTGCATGAAAACCTCCTGGCCCATCCGCCTTGTGCGCGCGCTGTTCTTCGCCTTCTCCGTTTTCATCGGCATGGCGATTGCGATGGGGCTGCAGCAGGAGGCTTGGACCGGGGCGGTGAGCGGTGCGCTGTTTATGGGGCTGCTCATGGTGCTGGATGCGGTGTTCGCGCGTTTCACGCTGCGCGATTTTTCGCATGCCACGCTGGGTCTGGCAGTGGGTTTGTTCTGTGCGTCGCTGATCACGCGGATCGGCGTGTTCAATCTCGCCTATTTCCAGAATAACGCCGATGGCGGGATGATTCAAAACATCGTGGAGATCTGCATCTACGGCACGCTGGCGTTTTTCGGCGTCACGTTTGCGCTGCGCAGCGACCGCGATCAGTTCGCCTTCCTGATCCCTTATGTTCGGTTTCGGCGCGATGGTTCTGAAGGCGAACCGATGCTGCTGGACACGAACGTGATCATTGATGGCCGGCTGCCCGGTGTGTTTGCCACCGGATTTCTCAGCGGCGCGGTGGTGGTGCCGCGCTTCGTGCTGGATGAGCTTCAGCGTCTGTCGGATTCTGCGGAGGCCACCAAGGTGATGCGCGGCAAACGTGGTCTGGAGATGATGGAAAAGCTGCGAGCACTGCCTGAGATGACCGTTTCCATCTCCGAAGATGCCGGAGGAGCGGCGGATGCTCCGGTGGACACGCGCCTGGTGACCCTGGCGCGAGAGCTGAACGCCCGGCTGCTCACGAATGACGAGAATCTCGCCAAAGTGGCCCGTTTGCGCGGGATCACGGTGCTCAGCTTCCGTGAACTGGCCTTTGCCCTGCATCCAGAACTCAGTGTGGGCGATGAACTGAATCTGCCGCTGACGAAACCGGGCAAGGACAAGAACCAGGCGGTGGGCTATCTGCCGGACGGCACCATGATCGTCGTGAACAACGCCGCCGCGCAGATCGGCCAGACGGTGGAGGTGGTGGTTTCCGGCACACTGCCGACGAGCGCCGGGCGTTTGATTTTTGCCGAGATCAAACCTGCGGGGTGAGGCGTCTGCGCTGCATCAGGCAGCCAGCCGCCGCGAGCATCACCAAGAAAGCTGAGTGAGGCTCCGGGACGGCGGTGATCGTCATGATTTCAATCGCACTGGTCGAAATACGCGAGGCGTACAGGCTGGAGGGATTGTCCAGGGGCAGATCGGGGACGAAGGTCCAGCCAAACGAATCGGAACCTTGGTAAAAGCCGCCACGATCAAACATGGCAGCGTCGAAGTCGGAGCCATCCCCCACGGTGTTGTTCGTGTCGAAGCGGCCGTCGATGCTGTAGTTCACGCCTGCCAGTTTCCAGATGCCTCCGTCATTGACGAACACGCCGCCGCCGGAGTCGCCGCCGGACAAGGTGGCTTCCTCGGACGTGCCGCTGGCGCTGAAACTGGCCGTCAGCAGATCACCCAGTGCGCTGGCATAAACACCACTGACCGTGTTGCTGCCCCAGCGTGCCGTACCGTCCGGTGAACTGTGTTCCCAGCCGTGCAAGGTCGCGCCGTCCAGCACGTCGGCTCCACGTGGCCCGCCTCTGCCGTTGGTGACCAGGGTGAGCCCGATTTCCAAAGAGCCGGTGTAAAGCGGCGCGTAATATGGAAACAATTCCTCCACCTTAAAGATGCGCAGGTCGGTGCCTGCGATGTCCCAGTAGCCGGTGCCGCTGTTGACGGTGAGGTCGATGTTGTAAGTGACGTCCGAACCGCCGTTGAAGATGCCGCTGTGTGTGAACGTGCTGCCCTGCGTGCCGAAGTGCTGTGCCGTGATGAAGTACTGCGGAGCGATGATGGTGCCGAGATACGCGCCATACTGGCCTTCATACTGCCAGCCCGAGTCCTCGAAAGCACCCGTTGGAGCCGTGGTGTTGTGGCCGGAATCACCCGTGTCGTAAAACAACACAGCACGGCATGGCGTGACGCTCATGCACAGCAGCGCAAGCACCGCAGCCGTGAAACCTGCGCGTGAAGATGCCGATGCTTTGGAGCGCGTGAACATCAGGTACACTCCCACCACTCTTTTTGAATTGCCATAAATCTTTGCCGAATCGCTTCAAAATCATGGCTTTGGCGCTCAAGAAACGCTTTTGCATGCTGGCATGGTCTGCGCTCATCAAAAACGACACTCGACACCCCGGTCATTTTTGTTATGAATGGCAGGCCTGTGACTCAAAAATGAAAAATAAGTGGTTCAACATGTTGGGTGCCTGCGTGCTCCCGCCACTCGTTGGCGTGGGAGTTTGTGGCGGCATCATCCACTTTTTGAAGAACCACGAAATGTTCCGGCCCGGAACAGTCACGTTGCCCACCGCTGCGGTTACCAAGGTGCGCCAGGGCAAATTGAGCGAGGTAGTCTCCGCTGAGATTCGGGCTGCGTTGCCTGTCGATGCGACCTTCACTCCTGCGGTGCCGAAGATCGCTCCATCCACCGCCGAAAAAGACGCGCTCAGACGTGCTGCTGAAGCCGAGAAGGTGAAACCTGCCAATTCAGCGAAGCCAGCCAGCACGGAACCTGTGGCGACCTCGGCCGCGAAGCCGGGCAAGCCAGCGCCTGTCATGGCTGTCAAAGCGCCCGCATGGCGTCCGGTTTTCGATCCCATCACCGAACATTGGACGCGTTTGATGCCGCGCACGGACGCGCTGCCGCAGGCGTACCAAGCCGTGCTCAATGATGATTCCGCCCATCTCGCGAAGCTCATCGCGATGGGTATCCCGCCCAATGAAACGACCCTGAGCGGAGACACGCCGCTCTGCGCCGCCGTGCGCATGGGGCGCGCTGAATGCGTCCGCGTGCTCGCGCTCGCGGGGGTGGACATGAACCAGCCTGCGCATGAAAAGCAGCCGCCCATCGCGATCGCGTCACTCCGCCGCAACGTGGAGGTGCTGGAGGCTCTGATCGATGCGGGGGTCGATCCGAACACGCGTTTCAAAACGCCCGTGGCCAAGCAGCTCATTGACCGCTGCATGATCAAGGATCTGCGCAATGCCATGGAGAGTGATCGAGGCATCACGCCGCTGATCTGCTGTGCCGCGCGTGGTGATGTGGAGGGCGCGGTCACTCTGATGCGCGCGGGTGCCAAGGCCGGCCTCGGCACCACGCGCTACCATCGTTATCCGATCAATTTCGCCGCCACGCAGGGCTATCTGTTTCTTATGCGCGTGTTGCTGGGCCGTGATCCTGATTCTGAGCCGGACACGCTCGTCACCGTCGATCTTTCCAGCCAGCGCGCCTGGGTGATGAAGGAGGGCCGCATCATCAACAGCACCTCTGTTTCAACCGGACGCGAAGGCTATGGCACACCCGCAGGCCGCTACGTGATCACGGACAAGCACACCACCCACACCTCCACGCTTTATCACGTCGCCATGCCCTGGTTCATGCGTTTGAACTGCGGGGCGATCGGTCTGCACAGCGGTTACGTCACCGGACGTCCCGCCTCGCATGGCTGCATCCGGCTGCCCCATGAGAAGGCGAAACAGTTTTTCAGCCAGGTCCGCGTGGGTGACGAGGTGCAGATCGTTTATTAAAGCGTCTTCAGCAGCTTGTCGTGGATGCCGTCGAAGCCGCCGTTGCTGAACACTACGATCACATCACCGGTGCGTGTTTCGTTCTTCAGGCGGCTCACAATCGCTTCGGTGTTCGCTTCAAACCAGCACGGCTTGCCGCGTGCAGTTACTGACAACGCCACCTTGGCCGTGTCCAATCGTTGATCCGCCGCCACTTTCTCGGGATTTGCCACGGCGGCGATCACGGAGCCGTCGGCCTCGGTCAAAGCCTCGATCAATTCATTTTGCAGCACATTGCGGCGGCTCGTGTTCGAGCGCGGCTCAAACAGCGCCCACAGGCGGCGGCCGTTGTAGCGCTGGCGCAGGCCGCGCAGGGTCTCGCGGATCGCCGTCGGATGATGGCCGAAGTCGTCGATGATCGTGATGCCGTGCGTCGTGCCGCGTTCTTGCTGGCGGCGGCGGATGCCGCGGAAGCTCATCAGGCCCGCACGAATCGCATCGTCGCTCAATCCGGCGAAACGGGCCGCGCACACGCACATCGCCGCGTTGCGCGCGTTGAACTCACCCACCATTGGCACCTCAAACGCATCGCCATTGATCTCAAAATGCGTGCTCTCAGGCGTCACGCGGGTGATCTTGATGCGGAAGTCACACGTCGGCCCCAGACCGACCGTCTTGAGCGGGGCAGGGCACTTGGCGCGCAGCGTGAGGCAGTTGGGATCATCCCCATTGATCAGCACCAGGCCGTTGCGCGGCACGGTGTTCAGGAAGCGCTGAAACGAGAGCAGGATGGCATCCAGATTCTCAAAGATGTCCGCGTGATCGAATTCAATGTTGTTCACGATCGCGCACTCCGGCAGGTAGTGCAGGAACTTGCTGCGTTTGTCGAAATAGGCCGTGTCGTACTCGTCTCCCTCGATCACAAAGAGGTCGGAATGCGTGAAGCGCGCGCCTGATTCAAAATTCTCCGGCACGCCGCCGATCATGAAGCCGGGGTTCTTGCCCGCATGCTCGTAAATCCACGCCAGCATTGTCGTCGTCGTCGTTTTGCCGTGCGTGCCGCTCACCACGAAGCTGCGTTTGCCCTGGATCACCTCGCGCTTCAGCATCTCCGCCATCGAGACATACGGCAGTTTCTTTTCCAGCAGCGCTTCGAGTTCCGCGTTGCCGCGTGAGATCGCATTGCCCACCACATACACATCCGCGTTCAGCGGCAGATTCTCCGGCTTATAGCCTTCGGTGACGGTGATGCCCGCGTTACTCAGCACATCGCTCATGGGCGGGTACACTTTCTCGTCAGAGCCGCTGATTTGATGTCCCAGAGCCCGTAACGCGACCGCAGTCGAACCCATCGCGGTGCCGCAGATGCCGATGAAATGAATGTGCTTGGTGGTTGGTGCCATGAGGGGGGTAGCAGGCTGATTTAAGCCGGACTTTCCGGCCCTGCCCGTGAAAAGTTCAGCTTTCCGGGAATAATCACGCCCAGCGCCACTCCCATGTCGAAATGGCTCGCATGCCCTCATGGAACTCACCCTCGATTTTGGCATTGAACTGCCTGCATACCGCCCGATAGCACGCCGCGTGACCGATTCTCCGCCCAGCTTCGAGCAGATCGTGGACGCCCACTACCAGGGCCTCCACCGCTTCGCGCTGAGCATGTGCCGCAGCGAGGCCACGGCACAGGACCTGGTGCAGCAGACGTTTTTGCAGTGGGCGAAGAAAGGCCACACGCTCCGCGACACCTCGAAGGTGAAGACCTGGCTCTTCACCACGATCTACCGCGAGTGGCTCAGCATCGCCCGGCGGGAGAAAAAGCACGAGCAGGTCGAATTTGAGCCCGAGCTGCACGGCGTGGCCCATAACAGCGACGAGAGTGAAAATCCCCGCGTGGATGGTGCCACACTGCAAAAGGCGCTCGAACAACTCGATCCGAACTACCGCGCACCGCTGGTGCTGTTTTACCTCAAGGAACTGTCGTATCGTGAAATCGCCGAATCGCTCGGCATCCCCATCGGCACCGTCATGTCCCGCCTCTCCCGTGCGAAGAACCATCTCCGCTCCATCCTGCTCCAACTCGAAGAAAACATCATCCCTGCCCAATTCACCTCGTGAACCGCGAAGAAGCCAGACTCGAACTCGACGCCACGACGCTCCGCCCGCAGGACGCGACGCCGGAGGCCCGCGCGATGCTCGAAAGCGACGCGGAACTGGCCGCATGGCATGAAAAGCGCACGGCTTTTGACGAGGAAGTCGCCGCAGTCCTCGCGAATTTGCCCGTGACGGCCGGGTTGCGTGAAAACATCCTCCGCGCTGCGGAAACGCCCGCGAAACGTCCCGTGCATTGGATCACACCCACCGCCATCGCCGCCGCGGCCTGCGTTTTGTTTGGCTGGATCCTGCTGTGGCCCGGAAACAGTGCCATGGCCGCCTGGGAGTCTGAATCGCTCGCCGCTGTGGCCAAGGTCGAGTATGGCGTGATGAGGCTCGATGAGCGGGCGGAGAGCCTGGAGGCAGTGAAGAAACATCTGACGCTGGCCGAATGTCCGTGCCCGAGCGCGCTGCCTCCTGCGCTGGCCGGATTGCGCACCTATGGCTGCAAGCGCGTCCAGATCGACGGTCATGCCGCCACGATCATCTGTTTTGAGCTTCAGCCCGGCAAGGAGGCCCACCTCGTCGTCCTGGATAACACCAATCTCAGCAACGGCCCCGCTGACGACGCTCCCTGCTTCAAATCCGCCAAAAACTGGCGCTATGCTTCCTGGAACCACGGCTCGCACGCCTTCATGCTCGCCACCACGGCGGACGCGGCGGCGCTGAAGAAGCTGTTTGGGCTGACGTGAGTTGAGAGGCGTTTTCTTCACGGAATCTCACTCACCTGCACCTGCGTCTTGCCGAGCACGGTGTGGCAGTTGATGCACTGCTGACGCAGCGAGGCGAAAGCGTGGGTCGAATGACGCGCATCTTTCTTCTGCAGCGCGGTTTTGAGCTCGGCGAAGGAACCATTCGTCCAGCCAGCCAGCAGCGGGCGCAAATCAACCTCGGCTCCGCCAGCGGTCTTCTGCGCAGGAGCGCTGGTGATGGATTTGGAAACGCTGGCGTGCATGCGTTCCGCCATGGCGAGCGCTTCGTCCCATTGTCCTGCCTGCTGGAGCTTGCGCGTGTCGAGCATCTTGCGCTGCGCGGCCTTCATGCGGTGGCTGTTCATCATGCTGGCGCAGGATGGAAGTACGATCATCAAGGAGAGGACAAGGAGACGTTTCATGGGTGAGGCGAGTGAATCACCGCCCCGCGAACCTGTCACGTCCTTTCGCCAGCGCCTCGATCTTGCGGTCGGCGATGCTGCGCTTGAGCATCCAGAAGCCGCAGTCGGGGTGGATGAACTTCACGCGGCCTGCACCGAGCTTTTTCTCCGCCGCTTCGATGCGGTGGGCGATTTCATCGGCGGATTCGACGTGGTTCACCTTGATGTCCACGACGCCGAGACCGACGCCGATTTTTGGGTCGAGTTCCTTGAGCGCGTCTAGATCAGCAGCGGGGCGATGTGCGAGTTCGAGCACGAGGTGATCGGCGCGCAATGAATTCAAAAACGTGATGAGCGCGGCCCACTCGCCTTTCTGAATCGTCTGGCCGCCGTAGTTGCCGAAGCAGAAATGGACGGCTTTCGTGCCTTTGACCGCATCGAGCACGCGATTGATGCCCGCGGCGGCGATGGGAGCATCGGCGGGATTGCCGGGGATGTTGGCTTCATCGACTTGCACGCAGTCGCACTGCAAATCGGCGGCCTGCGCGGCCAAAGCATCGGCGATGGCCATGTTCAGCGCGGCGAAGTCGTTGTAATGCGTGTCCAGCAAGGTGCGGGCGAGCATGTAGGGGCTGGTGAGCGTGAACTTGAACGGTCCACCAGCCACCTTGCCCGCACGGGCGCAGTCCTCGGCCAGATTGAGCACGCCTTCGGTGATGGGGCCACGCACGACGGCGGCTGGCTTGCTGCGGAAGGCCATCTCATGCTTGGCACGAAACGCGGCGGTGTCTTCACGGCCCACGCGGCTGTCGATGCCGCCGAGCTTGTGGACGAAATACTCAATCATGCCGTTCGTGTCGGGATGATTGACATCGAAGCGATACAGTTCGCCATCGGTCGGCAGATCAATGCCCGCCTGGCGCTGCGTGTCGAAGACGACGCGAGTGGCATCAATGACGGCTGCTTCGCTGGGCAGGGCGCTGAGCCAGTCAGGAACAGGATAGGAGCCGACGGTGGTGGTCTGGATGGTGGCCATGCAGCAGACTAGTCATCAACGTCGGATGTTGGAAGACATGAGTGCCAAAATCCAAAGGCAGGCAGGCATCCAACAAAGCTACTTCGATTTCTTCGGCCCTTTGCCACGCACACTCATCTTGAAGGGGACACCGGGGGCGCTCCATTCGTCGCGGATGACCTTTTCGAGGTAGCGCATGTAGCTGTCGGTGAGTTTCGAGGCGCGATTGGCGAAGAGGACGAAGTGCGGCACAGGAATGGCGAAGCCTTCGGCTTCGTTGACCTGCGTGGCATAGAGCAGCTTGAAGCTGTGCGTGCTACGGCCCAGGGCACCGGGAGTGTTTTCGATGGCGTTGGCCAGCAGGCGGTTCAGAGCACCGGTGCCGATGCGGTTTTGCGAGCCGCTGCGCACTTTTTCGATCTGCACGAAAAGCTTGCCGACGTGCTCCTTGTTCTTCGCGGAGATGGCGACGAGCGGGGCGTAATTGAGGAAGAAGAACTCGCGGCGCATCAGCTCATCCAGAAACTCGATGCGGTCCTTCTGCTTGGCGTCAGGATGGAAGAGATCCCACTTGTTCATGACGAGGATGCAGGGCTTGCGCTCCTCCAGAATAATCTGGGCGATCTTGCGGTCCTGCATCTTCGCTCCTGCGGCGCAGTCGATGACCAGCAGGCAGAGGTCGGCGCGCTTGATGCTCTGCACGCTGCGTTCGACGCTGGAGATTTCGACCACGGTGTCGAGGTGGGCGCGGCGGCGGATGCCGGCGGTGTCGATGAGCTGGTAGTGCTTGCCGTTCCAGGTGGCCTGGATGTCGAGCGCGTCACGCGTGGTGCCGGGGACTTCGCTGACGATGGCACGTTCCTGACCAAGGATGGCGTTCACGAGCGAGGACTTGCCGGCGTTCGGACGGCCGACGATGGCGAGCTTGAGAGGGCGGATGTTTTGATGCGTCTTGGCATCCTCGGTTTCGGTCGATTCCTTCAGGTCGAGCCGCTCGGAGATGAGGGAGACGAGGTCATCAATGCCATGGCCGTGCGCGGCGCTGACTTCGACGCTGTCCTGGAAGCCGAACTTGGTGAACTCGCCGGCGTTGAGCTTGCGCTTGGGTGAATCGGCCTTGTTGCAGACGAGGATGACGGGCTTGCTGGTGCGGCGCAGCTCGCGGGCGAGGCTTTGGTCGATGGTGGTGATGCCATCGACGACATCGACGACAAAAAGCAACAGGTCGGCCACATCGAGGGCGATGGCGGCCTCGATCTGCACTTGGTCGGTCAAAACGTCGTCCGTGCTGGCACCGATGCCGCCCGTATCCATGATCTCGAACCACGCCGGGCCACGGCGGCACTGCGCGGTGATGCGATCCCGCGTCACACCGGCCTGATCGTGGACGATCGAGATGGTTTTGCCGGCGAGGCGGTTGAAGAGCGCGGACTTGCCCACATTGGGGCGTCCGACGATGGCGACGGTTTTGAGCATTGTTCAAGGAGCACTAGGCAGCGCCCGCGTCAATCGGCCCCGGCGGCTTTCAACTGCCGGACGCCGTCAACCAGATTGATAAAGCCGGACAAAGCGGTGAACAGGGCAGCAAAAAGCGTGGGCCAGATGAGCATGGATGGGACGAGATCGAGCAGTATCCACAGAATGGCCGCCATCTGGGCAAAGGTGGCCACTTTGCCCGTCCAGTGTGTGTGGATGGTGAATTTACCCGCAAAGTGGTCGATGAAAAACGCCCCGCCGATGGATAGCAAGTCACGGCCGATGACCAGCACCGGAAACCACAGCGGGAAATGCTGCCGCCAGGAGGTGAAACTCAGCAGGATGATGGCGGAGAGCATGAGCAGCTTGTCCGCCAGCGGATCAAGGATGGCACCGAGCCGTGTGCGCTGGTTGAAACGGCGGGCGATCCAGCCGTCGAGAGCATCGCTGAGGGATGCGATGCCGAAAACAGCGGCGGCCCACAGGCGCAGCGTCTCATTGGCAGCACCAGCACGCACGCTGTCGCCATAATAGATCACCAGCCCGATAAAAACGGGGATCAGCAGGATGCGGACGATGGTGATCTGGGTGGCGAGGTTCACGTTCGGAACGTTCAGGGCACATGATTCAAAGTTCAAGCAGGGGGATGCAAACTTTGCGCTGGCAAACAGGTGATTCATCCTGCCCATTCGTCACACACCCAACCTCTGCCATGAAGCGATTGTTCTCTGTTCTCCTGCTCATTCCGATCCTCACGAAGGCCGCGGAGGAACTGCCGCTCGATTATCCTAGCGCTGGCGGGTGGAAGGATTTGAAACTGCCGGATGGAGCGCAGGTCTCCCTGGTGCTGCCGGAAAAGGCCGTGATCGGCGGACAAATCCCCGCCAGGCTGGTCATTCGCAACCTGGGTACGCAGGCGTTCGAGATCACCACCGGCGGTGATTATCGCGCCACCGGATTCCCGCAGCGCATGAAGGTCCGGGTGCGCGATGCCGCTGGCAAGGCGCTGCGCGAACTCACGCATGAGAATTACGGCATGGGTGGCGGTGGATTGATCGGGCCGCGCACCGTGAATCCGGGTGGAACCCAGGAGATCGAGTTTCCGCTGGACCGTTATGTGGGTTTTCCCAAGGCCGGAACCTACACCGTGACCGCAGGCCACGATCTTGGCTGGCAGCGTGACGAGAAGAAGCCGCATCCGCTTGGAACGGCCACCATCGTTGTTGCCGAGCCCGCACCAGCACAGGCGGCGGAATTGGTGAAGGCCATCATCGCCGGCAAACAGGCCACGCCGACACATGTGGCCTTTCAAGGCAGAAGTTATCCGCCAATGCGTGAGGAGCCGCTCGATTATGTCACGCAGGCGAAGCTGTGCGTGCTGCGGCACCCGGTGTATCTGCCCGCGTTGCGAGAGGCGGCGCTGGGCGGCTCCGCCGAGGCGGTCTCCGGCCTCGGCCACATCGCCACGGCGGAGGCGACGGCGGCGTTGATCGCCTTGCTGAAGAATGAGCCTTCCCGCGTGCAGTCGGAGGCATTGAGCCAGCTCGTGCGCCGAGTGCCGGACTCAAAAGATACGTCACATCCTGCGGTGCGCTCCATGTGGGGCGGCGACACCTTTCAGATCGAGCCTTTGCTGCCGGAGTCATGGCGGGAGGAGTTTGCGGTGCCGGTGGCGGAGGAGGCGGCGCGGCTGCTGCTGCACACGGAGCCGAACATTGTCAGCGCGGCGGCCCTGCTCATCGAAGGATGCGGACAGGAGAAGGCCGGGCAGGCCGTGCTCGCAGCGCTGCAAAAGTCGCTCGACAAATGGCGTGACATCCGGCGTGAGGACACGGCGGCGCTGTACCCTTCTCTGCCGGAACCGGCGCTGCTCTCCGCGCTGGATGGCCTGCGCAAGCGCGGCTGGCGGTCGCCGCAGCCGGGTGGCACCGCGTTGCTCGTGGCGAAGTTTCGAGAGTACGCTGATGACTCGGTGCCGAAACCTGCGGACCCTCGCTGGAAGGACAGCATGCTCACCTGGGTCGAAAACGGGCCTGCCACCTTGAAGGAGAGCGCCCTGCGCGCCATTCCGCTGCCTTTGAGCAGCACCGCCGTGAAATCGGTGCTCAAGGCGCTTGAGGACGACAATCCGCGTGTGCTCGTCGCGGCGTGCGAAGTGGCGCAAAAATCCGCGCTCAAGGATTTCATTCACCCTTTGTGCCAGATCGTCGAAACAGACCGGGTGGAGCGCGTGCATGTGGCGGCCATGGATGCCGCGAATGCCTGCGGTGCGCGCATGGAGTTGTGGCAGGCCGTGGCGGACACTCTTGTGGTGAAGGAGCATCTCGTGGACTCGGTGCATGCGCTGGTCAGCGGCACCATGGATCTGCCGCTGGGCGGCGGTCGCGGTGGAAACAGCAACTTCACCCGTGAGCAACGATTTCAAATGCGCGCCGCATGGATCGCCTTTCTGAAGCAGCACGAAAAAACTCTTGCAAAAGGCCTCAAGCCGCCTCCTCCAGACTCAGAGACCACTGCCAGGCTCACTGGCATGAACTTTGAGAGTGGAAATCCAGTCGTCGATTACCAGCTCAAGGACGGCAGGCGCTGGCCTGCGGCCAAATAAGCTGAAAGCGCGGATCACATCGCTTGAAATATCAGGCGTGAAACTGGAAGCTCGCCGCCATGCCGAAAATCGAGCCTGTGGACCTGCTGAACGCCTACTGCGAGGGCGCCTTCCCGATGGGGGAGGACGACGGTTCCATCTCGTGGTACCGGCCGAAAATGCGCGGCATCCTGCCGGTGGCGGAGTTTCATGTGCCGAGGCGGTTCGAGCGTTATTTGAAGCAGCATCCCTTCGAAGTGCGCTGGAACACGGCGTTTGGCGATGTGATCCGTGGTTGTGCGGACCGTGAGGAGACATGGATCACGGACACGATCATGGACACCTACGAGGAGCTTCATCGTCTGGGCTTTGCGCATTGCGCTGAAGTCTGGCGTGATGGCAAGCTGCGTGGCGGCGTGTATGGCGTGAGCATCGGCGGGGCGTTTTTTGGCGAGTCGATGTTCAGCCGCGAGCCGCAGGCGTCGAAGGTGGCGCTCACGCATCTGCAATGGCGTCTCCACCAGCGCGGCTACCTGCTGCATGACACGCAATGGACCACGCCGCATCTCGCGATGTTCGGCGGGCACGAAATCCCCTGCGCGCAGTATTTGGAACTGCTCCAGCGGGCGATCCTGCGGAAGGCGACGTTTGCATGAAGCGAAGGGCGAAGTGCTGAGGGCGTAGAGTCGTCTTGCGGCATGCAAAAACCAAATCGCGACTCTTTGCCCTTCGCCCTATGCTCTACGCTTTGACTTAGCTCTCGAAATACGTGTAGCCGCGCAGACCGGCCTCGAAGCTCTCCATGATCTCACGGCGCTCGGTGGCGGTGATGCGGCGGGAGATGACGGCGCTTTCGGCGAGGTTGCGGAAACGGGTGAGCATGTCTTTGGGGTCGTATTCGACGTAGCTGAGCACTTCGGAGACGCTGTCACCTTCAAGTTCGCGGCTGTACTTCACCTTGCCGTTGTCCACGCGAACGCTGACGACATTGGTGTCGCCGAGGAGGTTGTGGAGGTCGCCGAGGGTTTCCTGATACGCGCCGACGAGGAAGATGCCGAGCATGTACTCGTGGCCTTTCTCGATTTCCGGATCGTGCAGCGGGAGGCTGGGGTTGATGCCGCTGGAGTGGGCGAATTTGTCGATCTTGCCGTCGCTGTCGCAGGTGATGTCGGAGAGCACGGCATTGCGCGTGGGTTTTTCCTTGAGGCGATGAATCGGCATGACCGGGAAGATCTGGTCGATGGCCCACAAGTCCGGCAGGCTTTGGAACACGCTGAAGTTGCCGTAATAGAAATCGGTGAGGATGGTGTCGAGGCGCTCCATCTGGCTGCCGTCGTGCTCGCATTTTTCACGCATGGTGGAAACCCAGGTGAGGATGTCCCAATAGAGTTCTTCACCATGCGCACGCTCGCGCAGGTTCACTTTGCCGTAGTTGAACTCGCTGCGCAGCTTGTCGCGGTAATAGACGGCGTCGTTGTAGATCTCCTGCAGGCGGTCGCGTGAGGTCTTGTTGGCGTTCTTTTCTGCATCGATGCGGAGTTCGTAGAGATTGCGCAGCAGGGCAGGGGCGTCCTTGTCGAGTTCGACATCGGCGATGCCTTCACGCGGCTCAAAGCGGTTGATGTCGAGGATGTTGATGATCAAAACGGAGTAGTAGGCCACGATGGCGCGGCCGGACTCGGTGATGAGATCAGGATGCGGCACGCCGGCCTCGGCGGTGACTTCGGTGATCGCCTCGATGATGTCGGCGCAGTATTCCTTGGTGCCGTAGTTGCTGCTGCCTTCGGTGGCGCCTTTGAGGCCGTCGTAGCTGATGGCGAGACCGCCGCCGAGATCGAGGATGCCCATGCGCGCGCCTTCCTGCACGAGGCCGACGTAAACGCGTGTCGCTTCCGTCACGGCCTGGCGGATGGCGCGGATGTTGGGGATCTGCGAGCCTTGGTGATAATGAAGCATGCGCAGGCAGTCGAGCATGCCTTTGTCGCGCAACTGATCGACGACGTGCATGAGCTGCGAGATGTTGAGGCCGAACATGCTGGCATCGCCGCCGGAGCCGCTCCAGTGGCCGGCGCTTTCCGCGCTGAGGCGGAAGCGCACGCCGAGGGTCGGACGCACGCCCATTTTTTTGCAGCGCTGGAGGATCAAATCCAGCTCGGTGGGCATTTCGAGCACGAGGATGACCTGCAGGCCCATCTTTTGTGCGTACAGCGCGAGGTCGATGAACTCCTCGTCCTTGTAGCCGTTGCAGACGATGTAGGCCTCCGGGTCATGCATGTAGCTCAGTGCGGCGATCAGCTCCGGCTTGCTGCCGGCCTCAAGACCGTAGTGATACTTGCGACCGTAGCGGGTGATCTCCTCGATGACTTCCTGCTGCTGGTTCACCTTGATGGGATACACGCCGCGATAGACGCCCTGGTATTTGCCTTCCTTGATCGCGGAAGCGAAGCCCTCGTTCAGCTCGTCGATGCGCCAGCGCAGCAGATCGCCGAAACGGATGAGCAGCGGGAGCTGCGTGCCGCGCTCGCGCAGGCCTTTGACGATGGAGGCGAGCGAGACGGGCTTCGTCTTCTTGCCGTCCTTCAACTTCACCACGACCTCGCCTTGCTTGGAAATGTCGAAGTAGTCATGTCCCCATTCGTGGATGCCATAGAGGTCGGCGCTTTCTTCGATGGACCAGGCGGGGGCTTTCATGGCGGTGAGCGGGGGATGGGATTTCAAGGGCCGCGATTATGGGGGCAAATCGGGAAATGCAAAGCGACATCTCGGACGAGGACGCGGTCAAAAAGTCAAGGGGTGGTCAAGCAGGTCAAGGCGTGGGTTTGCGGAAGGCGAAGGGCAGGTAGAGCACGGAGTAAAACACCACGCCGAGACCGATCGTGCTGAAGTTGTACCACGGCCATGGGCCGAGCTGGTCAAACAGGCTCGCATTCACCGGTTTCGCGCACTGGAAGGCGTAGTTGGTGCCCAGCATGACATTGATCACGGCCGTGACGGCATACCAGGACACGGAGAACGTCATGATCCGCCATACCGCGCCGGGGGCGGGGCGGTAGCGCAAACCGGTCACGACATAAACCGCCGCGATCGTCACCCCGCTGTGCAGCGCGAAGAAGGCGAAGAACCGTGGATCGGGAAAATCAAACTGCAGTGCTGGAGTGATGAGGCCTTGGGACGTTCCCGCGATGCCGAAGAAGTACACGATCTCGCAGAAGAACTGCCGGCGCGTCCAGAGGGCGATGCCTCCCGCAAGGCAGGCGATGTCGCAGTATTGCAGCGGCAGCAGCGTCTGCGCATTGAGCGAGCCGACCCACGCATGGCCTGTGAGCGTGGCGGGATAAACCAGCAGCAGCACGGTGCCGAGTGTTTTTTCCGCCGCGCTCGCGAACCGCGTTCGTGCGATGACCAGCATCAACCCGAGCAGCACGGCCGTGAGAACGAGCACCACATGGTGCGAGGTGCCGAAAGGGTGAAACTGGGGGGGCATCGCGCATCATGGCACGAGATGGTTGCGGATGTCAGCCGGTTTGTGCAAAGCTGCGCGCATGCTGAAGATGAACCGAATGTCCTCAAACGCCGTGCGTCCCGTGAAACAGTTCAGCGGCGGTTGTGCGATGCTGTTTGGCCTGCCATTCATCGTCGCCGGCCTGGCCATCGGCTGGTTTCTGTACTTTCCAGTGATCAGCACCTGGTGGTCGGCTCGCGGCTGGGAGGAGGTGCCGTGCTGGATTGAAAATGCGGAGATGAAAGCCACACGCGGAAGCAAAGGCGGCACCACCTACAAGACGGAGGCGAGTTATCGCTATCAATACCATGGCCGTACCTATCACAGCGAGGAAGTGAGCCTCTCCGGCGGCTCGGACAACATCGGTGACTTTCAAGAGAGGGCGCACGCGCAGATCCGTGCTTTCGAGGGGAAGGACCGTCCGTTCCGTTGCTATGTGAATCCGGCGAAGCCGGAGCAGGCGGTGCTGTTTCGTGAGCTGCGCTGGGGGTTGATGCTGATGATGTCCGTCTTCCCGATGGTTTTTCCGCTCGCAGGCTTCGCCGTCTCAATCGGCGCCGGATGGGAGGCGCGGAAGGCCGGCGTTGGCAGAAAACTGGAGGCGCAGCATCCTGGTGAACCGTGGCGCTGGCGGCCAGAATGGAGCGGAGAGACGATCCAGGCCTCGAAGAACGGCCTGCCCTTCATTCTCGGCATCGCGGGCTGGATCCTGCTGGTGCAGGCACCGCTGGCGCTGGCGATCATCGTCAGCGGTGAGTTGTCGCAATCACCTTTGGCCGCGCTGGCGCTGCTGCCATCGCTGCTGGCCTTGATTCCTTTATCGCTGGCCTGGAAACGCTACAAAACGCGGCAGGCACTCGGCAAACCGTCGCTCTGGCTCAAACAAACGCCGGTCAGCCCTGGACACACGTTGGAAGGCGAACTGCGCTTGGATCGCGTGCTCTCGCCACGTGAGGTCATCCAAGTGCGGCTGCTCTGCCAGCGCAAGATCACGCGCCGTGCCGGTAAAGGCATCTCCACCGTGACCGAGACGATCTGGGAGCACACGGAGACGCTTTCCGCCGGGGAAGCGCGGCGGGAGATGAGCGGCGTGGCGTTGCCGCTGCGCATCGAGATTCCGCGCGGTCTGCCGTGCGCCATCGTCGAGGACGCCGCCTTCATCACCGGTGGTGGCGAACGGCATGAGTGGAGCCTCGAAGTCAGGTCCGCCAGCGGTGGCAAGGCCGCTGTGCTGCCGCTGCCCGTGTTTGTCACCGGCGAGGAGGTGAAACTCGCCGAATCTGACTCGAGCCACGAGGTCGAGGTCATCGCGCCGAGCACGGAGCAGTTGGTGGAGCGGATGAAAATACGCGGTGTGCATGCGGAGTTCGACGCGGCGGGCATTCCGACGCTGATCGACTGCCCGCCGGGCCGTTTTCGCGCCTTCAGCATCTTCCTGCTCATCTTTGGTGCCATCTGGCTCACCGTTTTTCTTGTCATGGCAAGCAAGGGCGCGCCGTGGATCTTCCGCATCATCTGGGGCATCACCTCGCCGCTGATCATCGGCGGCGGATTGTGGACGCTGCTGCACCGGCGGCTGGTCGAGATCACGGCGGATGAGCTGCGCATTCAGCATAGCGTCGGTCCCTTTTACTCCTGGAAAGAAACGTATGCGCCGCGCCACTTCGTCGGCTTCACGCATGACACGAACATGCAGTCCGGCAACCAGTTCTACTACCGCGTCCGCGCCGAGACGACCTTCGGCAAAACCAAGACGCTCATCGATGGCATCACCGAATCCGTCACGGCGGAGACGCTGGCGAAGCGACTGGAGGATTGGCGGAAGCGTGGGTGATGATGGAGTGCCGACGACTCTCTGGCCTCTGTTGCTTTGGCTCCGAATTCTATGGGTTGGGCAACACTTGTGTCGGTTTGCATCGAGTTCCGAGACAAGGCAATATTTGTCTCGACTTGCTGCTCCAACCCTCGAAAAATGCCGCCTATAAATTAGCTCCGTGACAAACCCATATTTTTGTTTCAGAGCGCACCGTTAGACGTTTCCTCGCGTCCATGAAAACACTCGAAACTCTCAGCCTTCCCGAGCTTTTCCGACACTTTTTCTGCGGCGGCGCTTTCGTGTGGGTCTTTCGTTACAGCCGTGGTTCTCATGGCTTGCCAACCGTTGATTCCGCTGCGGTTCTATTCGTTATCGCGTTGCTCGCGGGAAGTTTCATCTATGCTGTTCACCGCTCTCTTATTTATCCAGCCTTTGGCCGCGCAGCATTATGGCTCGCACTCGGCCGACCGAAGCGCAAAGGAGCCCACTACTATAACCCGTTCAAACCGCTTCCAGGTGAGATTTCCCGCGATGTGGCCCGCTGGGAGCGCCGCCAAGACGAGAAAAGCGTCCAGTGTCACCTTGATGAGTGGGCAGATCAGGTTCATCTCCTTTACTGCGTCGCTTGGGCCACGTTACTTGCCACCACGATTGCGACGCTTTGGTTTCCACTTCCTGGCACCGGTGCGTCTCGTTTCAGTTGGCTCCTGACGTTCGCCGTATCCGTTTCTCTCGTAGCCGCGTTCCTCGCCGACTATCGACGGCGCCTCGTCGAGGAGCACCTGCCTAAGCCCATAGCAATGTGACCGAAAACGCCTATGCGCTGCAGCGACCGCTCCGTGCGTCACGGCCCTGCTTCCGCCGCCTTTCCGCCCACCATGCAGGTGCCGCGCCGCACTCTGCGGTCGCTGAGCTTGGGGTCGTTAACCACCATCCCTTAACGCCACCGCCGGATCAACACGCGCCGCGAACCATGCGGGCACCAGCGCGGCCATGAGGCAGAGGGCGACGGCGGTGGTGCAGATGGTGAGGAGGTCGCCGAGGTTGGTGTGGGCGGGGATGCTGGAGAGGAAATAGATATCTTGCGGGAAGATGTCGCGGCCGGTGAGCTTCGAGATGAGATCGCGCAGGTTGTTGCGGATGCTGAGGAAGAAGAATCCGCCGCCAAGGCCGGCCACGACGCCGAAGAGAGCGACGATGCCGGCTTGTGACACGAAGATGGCGATGATCTGCCAGGCGCGCGTGCCGAGGGCGGTGAGGATGCCGATCTCGCGGCGCTTTTTCACCGTCACCGTGATGGTGGTGTTCATCACGCAGATGGCGGCGACGAGCATGATGAAGAGCAGCAGGAACCACATCATGGTGCGCTGGTTTTCGACGGATTCGAGCATCATGCCATGCTCCTGCATCCAGGTGCGCCAGCCCCAGGTCTCGGGGATCGCGCCGGAGCGGTAGATCGCGTCCATGAGCGGTTCGGCGTTGTCCGGGTCCTTCAACTCCAGCTCGATGCCGCTGACATTGCTTTCGAGGTTGAAGAACTCCTGCGCGATGTGCAGCGGCACGTAACCACGCAACCCGGCGGTGTCGGCTCGCAGTGTGGCGACAAGGGTGAGGTCTTTCGACAGCACGGTGACGTTGTCGAGCGCTTCGGCGCGTTTTTTCTCCTCGGTGTCCTCGGGAATCTCGCGCACCTGCCGGATGAACTGGTTCACGCTGTCCGCCGCATGCACGACGAGCGTGTCGCCGATTTTCGCGCCGATGTCGCGGGCGAATTTGTCGCTCAGGACGATGGAATCGCCCTGGAGGTCGAACTTGCCCTCCTTGAGGTGCTTGCGGAGCTTTTGCAGCAGGCCGTTGTCCGCTTCATCCGCCATGCCGATGACGCTGACGCCTTGCAGATTGCCCTCGTTCTCGACGACGACGACGCCTTCCGCCACCGGCACGGCGGAAACGACCTCGGGACGCGCGGCGAGGGTTTTGCGCAGCTCGCGCCAGTCCGGTGATTGGGGGGCGTCGTCACGCGAGTTCATCGGCTGCACCATGGCATGCGGCTCGAAGCCGATGAGCATCTGCCGGAACTCGCGCTGCCAGCCGCTGAACACGGACATCACAAACACCAGCACGCCGACGCCGAGCATGACGCCGAGCATCGAGATCACGGTGATGACCGAGATGAACGAACGCGTGGGCCGCAGGTAGCGCAGGGCGAGGAATAGGGGGGCGGAGTTCAAGAGGGGGAGGGAATGTCGAATGACGAATGCGGAATGACGAATGGTGGGAAGAGTAGGATTTGAAATCAATCGCGGAGGGCGACGGCGGGATCGACGCGGGCGGCGAGCCATGCGGGTGGCAGGGCGGCGAGGAGGCAGAGGGTGATGGAGCCGAGGCAGGTGGCGAGGATGAACCAAGGCTCGATTTGCGCCGGGATGGTGGAGAGGAACATGCCGGCGGCCGAATCGGTGTTCCCGCCGCTGAGGATCGCGATGGCCAGGCGGATGTCATCGCGCAGCCAGAGCACCAGGCCGCTGAGAGTGAGGCCGGTCAGCGTGCCCAGCGTGCCCACAAAGGCCGCCTGCGCGACGAAGATGCCGATGATCTGGCTCTGTTGTGACCCGAGCGCCGTGAGCACGCCGATCTCGCGGCGTTTCTGCGTGGTGACGGTGATCGTGGTGTTCATGACGGAGAACGCGGCCACGACGGCGATGATCAGGAGCACGATCCACATCATGACGCGCTCGTTGCTCATGGCGGCGAGGCGCGCATCGCCCGCATCCGTCCACAGCGAGGCGCTCCAGCCTGCGGGGAGGATTTTCGCGTCGGTGAAGCGCTTGATCACGTCCTTCACCTCGCCGGGTTGCTTCAATTCGATCAGGACGCCGCTGACTTGATCGCCGAAGCCGAAGATTTGCTGGGCGGTTTCGAGCGTGGTGTAGCCGTAGGCCCCGGCGGTTTCGGCGCGCACACTGCCTTGCAGGATGATCTCCTTCGCATGCAGCTTGATGTCCTTGTAGGAGTCGTGGCGCTTTTTCTCATCCTGCTCGTCGGAGGCGATGCGGAAACGCTGCACGGCGCTGGTGACGTTGCTGGAGGCATAGACGCTGATTTTGTCGCCCGGATGCGCATCGAGCTGTCCCGCGATGTAATCCGCGCAGACCACGCCGCCGTGGCGCAACTCCAGCGAGCCTTCGAAGCGGTGTTTGGCGATCTTGGCCATGTAAAACTTCGCGCCGTCCTCCGGCAGTCCGAAGACATCCATGCCGGACTGCATCCCCTCACGCTCCGCATACATGACGCCGCGGATGTAGCTGCTCGCGGCGAGCACGTCCGGCTGCGCATGCACTTGGGCGAGCAAATCTGCTGTCGCTTTGGTTGAAGCAGGCTTCTGGCCCTGCGGATGCAGCAGGATGTGCGGCTCCGAGCCGATCAAGACCTTGCGAAACTCGCCCTCAAAGCCCTTCATCACCGAGCTGACGACGATCATCATCAGCACGCCCACCGCGACGCCGAGGATCGAGATGACCGTGATCACCGAGACGAACGAACGCTTCGCACGCAGATAGCGTCGGGCGAGGAAGAGGGTGACGTTCGAAAGCATGGCGGCGCATCAAAGCGATGCGCAGACTACTTGGCAACTGCTTCCACCCCAAACAGCGGCAGCGATTTTTTCACGGACTGGGTGACACCCCAGAGCAACGGGGTGGAGACGATGATCCAGATGAGGACGGCTTTCATGGCGTGAAATCAGGCGAGGGGCATTTCTTTGACGTGGTATTTCGGATCGACGGGGCGGACGAGCAGATTCGCGATGAGGCCGACGCCTAGCAGGCCGCACATGAGGTAGAAGGTGCCGTTGTAGGCCTGCGCCTTCGGCACACCGGCAGCGACGCGGCTGTCGTAGAAGCCGTTGATGAGCGAGGGGCCGATGACGGCTGCCATGCTCCAGGCGGTGATGAGGCGGCCATGAATCGCGCCGACCTGGTAGGTTCCGAACATGTCCTTCAAATAAGCGGGGATCGTGGCGAAGCCGCCGCCATACATGCTGATGATGAGCGCGGTGCAGATGACGAAGAGCGTGCGGTTTTGTGTCTCCTGCGTGTAGGGCAGGATGGCGTAGAGCACGGCACCGAGGATGAAATAGACGCAATAAACCGCCTTGCGGCCGATGAGGTCGGAAGTGGAGGACCAGACGAAGCGCCCGCCCATGTTGAAGATGCTCAGCAGTCCGGTGAAACCCGCGCCGATGGCCACGCCGACGCCAAACATGTCCATGCACATGTCCGCCGCGCGGCCGAGTACGCCGATGCCGGCACTGACGTTCATGCACAGCACCGTCCACAGCAGCCAGAACTGCGGCGTCTTCCACGCGGTATCGACGGAGACACTGGCGGTGGTGATCATGCCATGGGAGGCGGCCACTTTGGGCTCGTAGCCCTCCGGTTTCCAGCCTGGAGCGGGAACGCGGATGATGAAAGCGCCGAATAGCATGAAGCAGGCATAAATCCCCGCCATGGTGATGAGCGCCTGCATCGCGCCCGATGAGGTGCCGGACGCCAACGCATTGAGTGGTTCCTTCAGGGGAGCGATGAGACTGGCGAACAGGCGTTGATCAAAACTGAGGGCGGCACCTGCGGTGGCATCTGCTCCTGCAGTGAACAACTTCATCAATTCCTGCGCCAGCGGCGAACCGATGAGCGCCCCTCCGCCGAAGCCCATGATCGCCATCCCCGTTGCCATGCCGGGGCGGTCGGGAAACCATTTCACCAGCGTTGAGACGGGCGAGATGTAACCGAGGCCCAAGCCGATGCCGCCAATGAAGCCGTAACCGAAGAGAATCAGCCAGAGTATTTTGAGCTTCACCCCGAGAGCGGCGAGCAGCAGGCCGCCGCAGAAGCAGCAGCAGGAGGCCAACATCGTTTTGCGCGGGCCGGATCGCTCCACCCATTTGCCGAAAACCGCCGCCGAAATGCCCAGCATCATCAGCGCGATCATGTAGGCCCAGTTCACCTGGGAAACCGTTGCTCCCAACTCCGCGCTGAGCGGCTTGTTGAACACGCTGAAGGCATACACCTGCCCGATGCACATGTGAACCGCGACGGCGGCGGGAGGGACGAGCCAGCGGCTGAATCCGGGTTTGGCGATGGTGGCTTCGCGGGAGAGGAAACTCATGATGGGTCGGGAATGACGGTTACGCCGCGTGTTTTAGGGGGTCGGCGGGCGTTCTGGCAAGGAAAGATTAAAGATCGACAAGAAACGCCGGGTTTCATACGTTCGTGGGGTATTCCGGCAATTTCGCCGGGGCCATTCAACCACACACACATCCGATGAAAACTCTGATCACCGTCTTCGCTCTGTCCTTTGCCTCCGTCGCTCTTGCAGCCGACAAATGTCCCATCAGCGGCAAGCCTGCTGATTCCAGCATCACCAGCAAAGACAAAGACGGCAAAACCGTCGCCTTCTGCTGCGAGAAGTGCAAAGCCAAGTTCGACGCCAAGAACAAGCAATAACCACTGCGCTGACAGCCTCAGCGTTTGAAAGGCGGAACCGGGAGACCGGTTCCGCTTTTTGCTGGGCGTTCAGCGCCTTTTAACACCATCTCGCTCACGCATGAATTTCTCGTGACCGAGGCGCACAAAGTCATCGTCACGGGCGCGGATAAGGGCGTCCTCGAGACCGATGAATCCGTGGTTGGCCAGATGCATCAGGCTGTCATCAATGGTATGCATGCCATCTACCGCGCCGATCTGGATGAGATTGGCGAGCTGGGCAAGGCGTCGGGAACGAACACAGGCGGCGATGCCTGAATTTCCCACCAACACTTCGGAGGCCATCACTCGGCCCGGTTCATCCCGCCGCGATAACAACGACTGGCAGATCACGCCACGTAAAGATCCCGCGAGCTGTGAGGCCACGAAGTCCTGCTGCTCCTCCGGGAAGGCGTCAAGAATGCGCAAAATGGTGCCGGGCGCGTCCTGCGTGTGGAGCGTGCTGATCACCAGATGGCCCGTCTCAGAAGCGGTCAGCGCCGTGCGGATCGTCTCCAAGTCGCGCAGTTCGCTGATGACGATCACATCCGCGTCCTGACGCAGGGCGCTTTTGATGGCGGCGGCAAAGGAGTGCGTGTCCGAGCCCACCTGGCGCTGACGAACCAGGCTGTTCTCGTGGGCAAACAAATATTCGATGGGATCCTCGATGCTCACGATGTTCGCCCGCCGCGTGCGTGCGATGTGCTGCGTCATGGAGCTTAGCGTGGTGGTTTTGCCGCAGTTGCTGGTGCCGGTGACCAGGATCAGCCCGTCGCGCAACTGTGTGAAGCCTTCCACCGTCGGTCCATGGCCCAAGTCACGCAGCTCAGGGATCACGCTGGGAATGTAGCGGAAAGACGCCTCGATGCGTCCAAGCACATAGCAGGCATTGCCACGAAACCGGCCGAGGTTCTCCACCTGAATGGCAAAGTCCAGCTCCCATTCCTGCTCCAGCTTCGCGCGCTGGTTTTCCTTTAACACGCCGAAAATCAGTTCGCGCAAATCGCTGACATCCAGCAGTTCCTCGGTCATCGGCTGCAGGATGCCGTTGATGCGGCCCATCGGCGGGCTGCCGGAGCTGATGTGCATGTCAGAGCCTCCACGCTCAATGACCATGTAGAGGTATTCGATGAGATCGTGCGTGCGCATGAGGGAAAAATAGAATTCGTGGGAAAATCAGGAGGAAATGCCGCGTGCCGCCCGGCGGAACTCGGCCTCGCTGCCCGCCGAGGCGATCGCGGTCTGTTCATCGATGATGCCAGCCTCGTAAGCGGCCACGATGGATTGCAGGAAGGTGCGGCAGTTGGGGTCGTTCGCACGCGTCATGTAGTCGTTGATGTCGGACATCGAACGTCTCGCGATCCAGTCGCGCACCGCGCCGCCGTTTTGCAGGTGCTCCACCAGCAGCGTGAGCTTATCGTTCACATCCGGCACGAGCTTCTGGCAGAGAACGCCGACCAACTGATGCGAGAGCAGGTGCAGGCCGATCCCGACCTGGTCTGCGGGGAAAAGATTCACAAAACGCTCCATGGTATCTGCCACTGTGGCCGAATGCATGGACGCGAGCACCAGATGTCCCGTCTCGCAGGCCTGCAGCGCGGTGAAGGCCGTCTCATGGTCGCGAATTTCGCCCACATAGATCACGTCCGGCGCCTGGCGCATCGCCGCGCGCAAACCGCGCGGGAAGCTGGGAGTGTCGCGCCCCACCTCCCGCTGGGTGAACATGGAGCGGTTGTTCGTGAAGATGTATTCCACGGGATCTTCGATCGTCACGATGTGCCGCGCCACATTGGTGTTCATCCAGTGCAGCAATCCGGCCAGCGTCGTCGATTTTCCCTGGCCGGTGGAGCCGGTGACCAGAACCATGCCGTGTTCCAATTGTCCCCAGCGTGTGAGCAGCCAGTCAGGCGCGCCCAAGGCGCTCAAAGACGGCATGTCCGTGCGGATGCGGCGCAGCACGGCGGCCATGCGACCCAGCACTTTGTGCAGGTTCACGCGGAAGCGGATGTGCGAGCGCGAGACGAGGCCGGTGTCACGGTCCATGTCATTCAGCGTGTCTCCGCCGCAGGCCTGCCACAGGCCTGCCATCTGCGGTAGCAGCAGCGGCTCGTCGCCGAAAATCATCAACTGTTCCGCGATCTTCATGCGCGGCACCTCGCCTTCCTGGAGGAAAATATCGCTCGCCTGATGCTCTTCGGCGGCTTGGAGGATGTCATCGATGGAAATGGCCATGGGAGAAAACGCTAGCGGTGGCTTGCACGCGGCTCAACCCCGCAGTGCATGTTTCGTTACACGCAAACTTGGCTGTGCCAGTCAAGCTGTCGTCAAAGGGTCAAGGAGTGGTCAAGGGTCGTGACCTGCTTGACCACCCCTTGACGGCCTTGACCGGCGCAGCCTTGACCTTTCAACCCCTCACTCACCCGCCAGCAGCTCGCTGCAATACCACAGCATGCGCGGCAGATGAAACGGCCCTTTCCACAGGTTTCCCTTCAAAGTAACCGAAGGCGTGCCATCGCGGTGCAGATAGCCGAACCACTCGCCGTGCTCCGCGTCCGGGAAGTGCGCGAAGCTCCAGTCATGCACCAGCTTGTGCCACTGCGCATACTTGGCGTCACCCGTGATGTGCCAGGCCAGCAGCGTGGCGATGATGGCCTCGTTGTGCGGCCACCAGAATTTCATGTCGTGCCAGTATTCCTGCACGGGCTTGCCAAACACATCACGAAAATAGAACAGGCCGCCGTGTTCCGTGTCCCAGCCGCGCTGCCACATGCCGTCGAGGATCGCCAGGCCGAGCTTGATGTAGCTCGGCTCATTCCGCCAGCGGCCCTCATGCAGGATGAACCACGCGCATTCCAGCGCATGGCCTGGATTCAGTGTGCGGCCGTCGAAGTGATCGATGATCGACCCGTCTGGCGCGACGATCTCCATCAGCGCGCCGAGGTCCGGTTTGAAAAAGAACTGCTGAATCTCCAGGATGAAGCGGTCCACCCACTCCGAGCAGGTGTGGCCGGAAATTTTCACCTCGCCGAGGTTCACGCGCAGCTCCTGCGCGGTCGCGATGCCGATCATGAGCGCGCCGATGCCCATCAGCGGCCGCGTGTTCGGCTCGATCTTCGGCTGCATCAGGCCTTTTTCGAACGAGTGCTTCAAATACGTCGCGAAGTCCTTCCGCGCCCGTTCCGCATAGCTTTCGTCTCCCGTCGCCTTCGCATACGCCGCATGGGCGATGGCTGAGAAAGCCTCGCTGAACACATAACGCCGCATGCGCAGCGGCTTTCCCTCCCGTGTCACACTGAAGAAGAGTTTCCCATCCGTCGCGTAGCCGTGCCGCTGGAGGAAGGCCAGGCACGACCCCGCCGCGTCCAGCCAGTCGCTGCGCTGCTCCACCGTGTTGTAGAGCGTGGCGAAGGTCCAGGCCGCGCGGCCTTGGAACCAGATACTCTTGTCCGTGTCCAGAATCGACCCATCGCGATCCAGCGAGGTGATGATGCCGTCAAACTCACGATCCATGCCGTGCTTCAGCCAGAACGGCATCACATCGTTGAGCAACGTGTCACGGTAGAGCTTCCGCAGCTCCTCGCGATACCCTGGGTCGGTCAGATCATGGTTCATCGCCAGACTTTTGAACCACTCATGCTCACTAATCCAACACTGATGGATCTGATTCGGGCATCAGTGTTCCATGAGTGTGAGATGAGTGGTGTAAGAATCAGCAATACATCCACTCGGGTCGCTCCGCCTGAAACGTCACGTATTCCTTCTTCCAGGCAGGTGGGGAATGTCACAGATGAGCCCCGCCCGCTACAATGTCGAAGACCACTGATCTTGCGAAAATCCTGACGGTCGTGGCGTTGGCGCTGGCGACTTGTTAGGCATTTTTGAATTTTGCGACGAGACGGTAGTCGGGCAGAACAACAGCAATCGCTTGCTGGCTCACGAATCCATCCTCTCGCACCTCGTCGTGATAAATCCGGTAGAGCGCTCCTCCTTCTCCGTCTGCCTCTCGAATGAAATAGGGATCACCGGTGCCGATGCTGCATCCGCCAACCGGAATGTACCCGAGCTTCGCGACGGCGATGCCGGGATAAAGATCTTCTCTTTCGCTACGTGAACCCTCGTCGTCTAGCCACTCGATGCACGCACCAACGCCGGACAAGTCTGCGGACTCGGGAATCTCGGTCTCTCTGCCGGCGAGACCTTGGTCCTTAATGAACTTCTTCCAATGCGGCGGCATGCTTTGCCTAACGTTGTTTAGCCACACTAAATTGTGGGCGAATCAGATTCGTCCACAGTTTTTTGTGGTTTCGGCCTCAGTTCAACCGGCATGCGCCCATGCGGGCCGCTCGGCCTCAAAGGTCACGCGTTCCTTCGTCAAAGGATGCTGGAACGTGATCTTCCAGGCGTGCAGGCACAGCGGCGGGTCGTCCACGGCCAGGGTTTGCGTCTCGCCGATCTCGCCATCGGCCAGATAGGCGGCGTCACCGATGATCGGGAAGCCGAGATGCCACAGATGGATGCGGATTTGATTGGTGCGGCCGGTGATGGGCCTTGCTTCGATCAATGCGGTGCCGTCGGCATCGCGCTGGAGCACGCGGAACTCGGTTCGAGCCTCCAAACCGGCCTTATCGACGTTTCGTCCGCCCAGCTTGCCTGCTTCGGCGCTGACCGGAGCATCGCAGATGAACTCATCCTGCGGTGGGTGGCCTTTCACACGGGCCAGATAGAGCTTTTCGACCTCGCCACGCTCAAACTGCGGCTGCACGAGGCGGGCGAAGTGCCGTGTCTTGCACAGGACCATGACGCCCGTCGTGTTCGCGTCCAGCCGATGCACCGTGCGCGGACGCAGCGGATGCCAGACGACATCGACGATGAATTGCAGCGTGTTGCGATTGAAGCGACCGCCCACATGCACGGGCAGCGGCGCGGGTTTGTTCACCACGAGGATGGCCTCGTCTTCAAACAGCACGCGGATGTCCGCGTTCACGTCCGGCTCGCGCTGCGCGGGGGTGAGGTGCAGGTAGTGCTCGCCTGCGCGGACGATTTGATCCGCTGTGACACGATGGCCGTCCTTGTCAGCGAGATGGCCTGCCTCGGAGGCCGCCAGCCAGATTTCGCGACCGAGGTGTGGCATCACATGGCAGAGCGTGTCGAGCAACGTTTGGTGATCGCAGGCAGCGGGCACATGCAGCGGGCGTTCGTGCTCGTAGGGCACGCTGCCGGGAAGAGGAGTGGCGGCGGCACGAATCGCCGCATGGCGTTTCTCGATCTGCTCGCGCTGCTGCTGCTCGGTCGTTTTGAAGCAGTAGGGGCAGGACACATGCTCCACATAGCGTGGATCGGCCTGCTCCTCCGCCGTCAGCGGCGTCTGGCAGGCGAAACATTGCGAGGAGGCCGTCTCATGCAGCCCGGGATCGACGCCGACACGCTGATCGAACACGAACAGCTCGCCGTCGTAATGCGCGCTGCCGCATTCCTCAAAATACTTCAAAATGCCGCCCTCAAGCTGCCACACATGCTCAAAGCCCTCGCGCTCCATGAACGGTGCCGCCTTCTCGCAGCGAATGCCGCCCGTGCAGAAGGATACGATCTCGGCTTGCTTCATCTCCGCAGGCAATCGGGCCACTGCGGCCGGGAAATCGCGGAAGGAATCAATCCCCGCCACCACCGCGCCTTTGAAAGTGCCGAGCTTCACCTCGTAGTCGTTGCGGGTGTCGTAGAGCACGACCTGCCTGCCTTCATCCAGCCACTGCTTCAGCACCTTCGGCTCCAGCCGTGGGGAGGTGTACTTCGCTGGTTCGATGCCTTCGACGCCAAACGCGATGATCTCCTTCTTGATGCGCACCAGCATGCGCCGGAAGGGCTGCTCCGCGCTCTCGCTGTACTTCGGCCTGAGACCTTCCAGCCCCGGAATGCCGTGCAATTCATCGACAAGCGCATCCACATCCTCGCGAATGCCGGCGACGAACATATTGATGCCCTCGGTGCTCAGCAAAATCGTGCCCTTCAGTCCGCGCTCCTTGCACATGTCCAGCAGCCGCTGGCGCAGCTCTTTCAAGCCGGAGAGCTCGGCGAATTGGTAGCAGGAGATGTTGGTGATGACGGCGGTGGCGGACATGGACGGTGGAAAAAGCACATGAAGCCGGTGACGGCGAGTGCAATTCATCACCCTCCTTTGCCGTTCGTTCACCATGCGCCTCATTCTCGCCGCCATTCTGCTCTCCACCTTCGTCCATGCCCAGCAGCCCGCCGCACCGAAGCCGAAGGCTTACACGGACCCTGCTCAAACGGACGACGATTTCGTGATCCAAGGCGAGTACACCGGCCAGCTCGAAGGCAAAAGCTACGGTGTGCAGATTTGGGCGCAGGGCGGCGGCAAGTTCGAGGCGGTGAGTTATCAGGGCGGACTTCCTGGGGCCGGTTGGGATGGAGATCGTGAAAAAGTGACCAAGACCACTGGTCAGCGTGGGGAAGGGGAGAAATCGGCGCTCTTCACGGTCAAGGACGGCACTTTGAAGGCCGAGGCGAATGGCCAGAGCATCCTCGTGAGCAACACCGACGGCGTGCGCGTGATGGAACTCAACCGCACGGACCGCAGTTCGTCCACCTTGGGTGCGCAGCCGCCGGAAAATGCCGTGGTGCTCTTCGATGGCAAAGGTGTGAACCGCTTTCCCAATTCTCGCGTCGATGCGCAGATCGGCGCTCTCATGGAAGGCATCACCAGCGAGGACACGTTTGGCGATTGCAGCCTGCATGTGGAATTCTTGCTGCCCTACATGCCGGACGCACGCGGTCAGGGTCGTGGCAACAGCGGCCTCTACCTGCAAGGCCGCTACGAGGTGCAGATGCTCGACAGCTTCGCGCTCGATGGGAAGGACAACGAGTGCGGCGGCCTCTACAAGATCGCCGTGCCCAAGGTGAACATGTGTCTGCCGCCGCTCACCTGGCAGACTTACGATGTCGATTTCACCGCCGCGAAATACGATGCCGAAGGCAAGAAGACTGCGAACGCTCGAATCACCGTGAGGCACAACGATGTCGTGATTCACGAGAACCAGGAACTGCCTGGATCGACCACTTCCGCGCCGAAAAAGGAGGAGAACACGCCGGGACCGATCTACCTCCAGAACCATGGCAATCCGGTGCGCTACCGGAACATCTGGGTGGTGCGGAAGTAAGGGCTTCGAGTTGGCATTGTGAACAACCCGGCCGGTTGTGAATACAGGAGCCGTATTTTTTCGCGAATAATTATGGCAATCGGACTGAGAATCCCTTATTTAAGGCCCATTAAGTACTAATCTCGCCAGTGTCTGCTCCTGGTCGTTGTGATCGCCTGTCCATGTCTGCCGTCAAGAAAGGCTCGAAAAAGTCAGCCAAGCGCTCGTCCAGCAAGCGCAAGGGTTTGGACACTCACGTGATCGACTACGAGCCGGAATCGCCGGTGATTCGTGAGCATGAGGCCAGCGAGCGCCGACGTCGTGGCTTCCGCACGGCGATGTGGCTGATCGCAGCGATGATCGTGATCGGAGTCGGCTGGGTGACGTGGCATGAGGCGCTGGAAAAGAACTCGCAGTTCCTGCTCAAGAGCGTCGTCGTGAACACCGAGGGCACGCTCACGCGCGAGCAGATCGTTGCCGCCACGGGACTCACCGAAGCCACGAACCTGCTCACCATGAATCTGCGCGAGGTGCGGGCCAAGATCGAGCGCCTGCCGCAGGTGAAGTCCGCCGTGATCCATCGCGATTACCATGGCAAGCTCACGCTTGATGTGGTGCAGCGCATGCCGGTGGCGTGGATCGAATGTCCGAAACAGAAGCTCTTTGAACCCTTGAGCGGCAAAGGCTGCCTGATGGACGCCGAGGGTGCTCCGGTGCCTTGTGACGTCATCACCAAGACATACCTCGCGATGCCGCGCATCCAGTTCCCAGGATTGAGCGACACATCTCCTGGCAAACCGGTGGGCGACATGCAGGTGCATGCGGCGCTGCGCTTGATGGAGAAGCTGCAAAGCCGTGATGACAGCGGCCATGCGGCGCTGGAGGCGATTGAAATTCCGAATGCGTGGTCGCTCGTCGCGCATTTCAGTGGCGATGCGAAGGTCACCTTCGGGGTCGATGATCTTGATCCGCAGCTTGTGCGTTTTGACCGCTTCATGCACGAGGCCAGGGCACGCCAATGGCGTGTGGCCACGCTGAACCTGCTCTCCCGCATCAACACTCCCGTCACTTTCCACGCCCCGCCCGATGTCACCGGGCTGACTCTGGCCGATACCGCTTCCACCACCCCCGCACGCTGAAAATTCATGGCCAAAAGCACGATCTACGCAGGACTCGAAATCGGAACGCACAAGATTTGTGTCGTCGTCGGCGAGGCGAAGCGTGACGGAGCCATCAAGATCCTTGGCGTCGGCCAGGCGCCCTCACGTGGCGTGCGCAAAGGCGAGATCGTCGATTTTGAAAAGGTGCAGACCTGCGTGAACGACGCGCTCGTGCGTGCCGAGGACCGCAGCGATGTGATGATCCGCAACGTCTTCCTCGGCGTTACCGGCGCTCACATTGAAAGCCTCAATAACCGTGGCCGTCATCGTCTGCCGGACGATCAGACCGAGATCACTGAGGATGATGTCGAGGAGTCCAAGGAGATCGCACGCAGTGTCTCCATTCCGCAGTCGAATGTGTTTCTGCACAGTGTCACACGGCAGTACATCGTCGATGGCGTGGAGGCCGTGCGGCAGCCGATTGGCCGTGAAGGGCGCACTTTGGAGGCGGACTACCACATCATTCACGGCATTCGCGGCCGGGTGCAGAACGCCATCCGCTGCGTGCGCGAGATTCCGCTCGAAGTGGAGGACGTGGTGTTCAATCCCGTCGCCGCGGCCCAGGTGGTGCTGACCCGTGAGGCAAAAATGCAAGGGGCGCTCATGATCGACTTCGGCGCAGGCACCTGCGACTACGTTTTGTACGAGGACGGCATGATCACCGCATCCGGCTGTGTGCCGCTCGGTGGCGATCACATCACCAACGACGTTTCCATGGCGTTGCAGATTCCGAATGGCCGAGCCGAACGCCTCAAGGTGGAGGAAGGCAGCGTTTTGTATGATGAAGTGCCCGCAGGCGAGATGCTCAGCATCGAAGACGACACCGGTCTGATCCTCGGCGAGGTCGAGCGCGCGTTTCTCAATGAAGTCATGAACCTGCGCACCAAGGAAATTCTCACGCAGGTGCGTGTGCGCGTGGAGGACCACCTCGGCCGTCTCGGCGCGGGTGTTTATCTCACGGGTGGCGTCAGCCTGATGAAAGGCGTTGACGCCGTCGCCCGCGAAGTGTTTGGAATCAAAGTCACCCGCGCAGGTTCGGCTCCCGTCAGCGGCATCACCGCCACGTTCGAAAATCCGCAATACTCCGCCCCCATCGGCCTCATTCGTTATGCGCAGATCCTGGACAGCGAGAAGCCTTTTCTCTCCCCTCTGAAGCGTCTTGGCCGGCGCATGCAAGAACTCCTTTCAGCCGTCACTTTTTAAAGCACACTCCAAACTCAACCACCCACGATTATGGTAGAATACGACCGCTCTCAGTCACGCGAAGGCCCTGAAGCTCCCGGGCCCCGCATTTGCATCGTCGGTGTCGGCGGTGCCGGCTCCAATGTCGTCGATCGCATCACACTTGATCGCATCGTCGATGCCACCCTCGTCTGCGCGCATACCGACGTACGCGTGCTCGGCCATTCGATGGCACCGTTGAAAATCCAGCTTGGTGCCGAGCTCATGAAGGGCATCGGCGCCGGTGGTGATCCCGATCTCGGACGCGAGGCGGCGCTCTTCTCGCGCGAGCAGATCCGTCAGGCGGTCGAAGGGCATGACATCATCTTCATCAGCGCGGGTCTCGGCGGCGGCACCGGCAGCGGTGCGGCTCCAGTGATCGCTGAGATCGCAAAAAACACCGGCGCTCTCGTGCTCGTCGTCGCCACCATGCCATTCAGCTTTGAAGGCCGCCGTCGTCTGGCGCAGGCCGAGGAGGCTCTCGAACTTTTGCAGAAGCGCGCCGACGCCCTTGTGTTGTTTGAGAATAATCGCATGGGCGAGCTCATCCTGCCGAAGGACGGCATTCAAAAAGCCTTCAATCAGGCCGATCAACTCATCGCGCAGAGTCTGCGTGCCGTTGCCACCATCACAACCACGCCGGGACTGGTGAAACTCGGTCTCGATGACCTCACCGCCGCGCTCGCCAATGCCAATGGTCGTTGCCTCTTTGGCTTCGGCGAGGCCCGTGGACAGAACCGTGGTGTCGAGGCGCTCAAGAAGGCGCTCAAGAGTCCGCTCATCGACTCAGGCCGTCTCCTGCATCAGACGAAGAACCTGCTCGTTCATGTCGCTGGTGGGGAATCGCTCACGCTCGTCGAAGTCGAAGGCGTCATGAAACAGCTCGGCCGCCACGTGCCCGATCAAACGCACATCCTCTTCGGTCTCGGAGTCGATGCGAAGCTTGGCGACGCCATTGCCGTCACGCTCATCAGTTCGCTTGGACTCAACCAGCTCAACGCGCACGCCACCGCCGCGCCGCCGTCAGAGATGCTTCAGCCACGTGCCGAAGTGCCTGCCGCCGCACCGAAACGCGAAGCGCCCGCGAAGAAAACGCCGCCGCCGTATGCTCCTCCGGTCGAGACATCCGCCAGTTTCCTTTTCAAGGGCGAGGAAATGGCCGTCGTGCCTGTCGGCGAGGCATTCCCATTGAACCACGGCATGCCCGCCGAAGAAAAAGAGACGGAAGCCGTCGAGCAGCCCGTGCTCATGCAGGACGAGCCTGTGGTTGAGGAATCCGCCGCTCCCATCATTGAGTCCACGCCTGAAACCGCCCGCATTCCGGTGCGCACGCCCGCAGCGAAGGAACTCGCCGATGCCGCCCGTGGCAAGGAATCCACCCTTGCCTCCGTCGTCGCCCGCAGCGTCACATTGCAGACTGAGGCCGCGCCACCACAGGATGACCTGCTCACCTTTGACACACCAGTCGTCTCCACCATCAGTGCCACCTCCACCGTCATCGCCCGCAAGCCCGCCGCCACCGAGCAGCAGACCTTCAGCCTTGGCGAGGAAGACCGTGGTCGTTTCAAGGACACCGAGCCTTCCATCGTTCAAGGCGAGGATCTCGACGTGCCGACCTGGATGCGTCTGAAGAAAAAGCTGCGCAGGTAGGTCGGGAACGGCGCCGTTACATCGGCCATTTCAGATGAACAAAGATGACGATCCACGGGATGACGAGTGGCCGTTCGAGCGTCGTGTCGAAGCTGCGGATGGATGGCTGACGTTGCGCGACTGGCAGCAGGCCAGGGCGGAGCTCGACAAGATCACCAGTGAAAAAAGCCGGAAGCGGCCGGAGGTCTTGAAGGCCTATGCGGACGTCTGGGAGGTGTCCGGCAATCACGAGGCGATGGTCCGCTACATGGAGGTGCTGATTCTTTATGAGCCGGATGAAATCGGCCACTGGCTGCGTCTGAACGCCGCGCTGTTGTTTTCCGGCCGTTTCACGGAGGCGCATGAGCGCATGCTGGAGATTTTGAAGGTACATCCGCAGCATCCGGCGCTGCTGTTCAAGCTGGCGGTCACGTTGGGCGCGCTGCAGAAGCATGAGGAGGCGGAGTGGGTGCTGGCGGAGTTATTCACGCTGGAGAACGGCAAGTATGAGCGGACCTACCTGTACATGGCGCTGAACTGGGAGGAACTGGCACCGCTGCGGGAGCAACTGCTGATCATCCAGCAGAAGCTGGAGGAGCACAAAGACGGCGACGCGGATGCCGAAGTCAGCGAGTGAGCGTGCGCGCACGGATGAATCCGGCGTTCCTTTTCATCGCAGCATGAAGGAGTGCAGGTGCGCGGCCTCGGCGGTGGAAAGGCGGTGATTCCCGGCCCAGATGAGCGCGTCATGCCAGCCCCAGTGGCCTTGCAGCACCAGGCGGGCCGGCTCGTGGGCGAGCGGCTGGTCCTGGCGGAACAACCACCAGACACCAACATCGCTTTCGAGGTTCCAATAGACGTACACATAATTCAAATAGCGCACCCAGGCCGCGCGACGGGCGAATTCCTCGTCAAACATGGCGTAGATTTTTTCATCCGTCGTTTCGGGGAAGTGCTCGTGGATGGTGGAGACGGACAGCATCTCCTGCACGGTGACGACGATTAGCGCGAACTCCTTGGTGCGATGCAACACGCGGTCGAACACTCCATGCACGAGGCGGCTGTAAAAAATTTCCTCCGGGTTTTCCTCCCAGCCATTCAGCAGCGTAAACGGCGGCAGATGCAGAAACCAGAACGGTTCGCCCGGTCTGGCGATGAAGGGATGCCGCACGCATGCGATGTAGCTTTTCCCGGCCTCCGGTGCGAAATCGAAGAACTGATGGTCCGCGATGAGCTTGGGATTGATCTGGATCGTCTCCAGCGCCCGCTCATTCAGCTCCTGGCAGAGATGAATGCAACTGGTGTCGTAACCGCACAGGCGCGCCCAGGAAGACAGATCATCCAGGCGCGGTGCGCATGGCTCCTCGTGACAGGTCCGGCACTCAAAGAGCACGCTGTCGTCGCCTAGGTCATTTGGGTCTGCGCTCATGACGATCGGCTGGATTTGTTGGAGGAAGAAGCACGCCTGACGAGCGGCGAAGAATCAGATTCATGCCAACCATGATCATGAGCAGGCCACCCCCGGCCAAATAAAGCGCCCAGCGCCCGCCCTGCTCCCAAAATCCGAGCAGGGCTGCCAGCCAGGCACCCGCCGCGAACAGCATCGCGATCATGCCGGTTCGGGCGAGAAATCGTCCCAGAGGAATCATGGTGAGGAAGGATCAATCACTGTTCTCCCAGGTCAAGATGCCATCGCCCTCATTCAATCCGAGCCAGAGCAGGCTGTTCATGCTGATTTTGACCCAGATCCACGCTTCGCATGATTCTTCGAGTTTTTCACGATCTACGCACAGCGAGCTGCCCAGGTCCAGCTCGCGCAGAATCGAGTCGATGAAGCTCGCGGTCTCCTCATCGATGGCATCGTAACAGCGGCCATTCCATTTCGGGCCGGTGAAGTACGCATTCAGCTTCTCAGCGGCGCTTCCTGGCAAAGGAACGAAGACGCCCTCGATCTCGGGATGCCGGCAGGCATAGCCGCCGACTTGATTCGAGTAAGCCACGCGGGACGGACAGGCGATGATGAGACCGAGGCCGGTCATTTCGTCGAGTTCGATGGTGAAGAGCGGGGAAGTCATGAGAAGTCAGTGGCGAGGTGACAGGCGTGGCTCCAGCAGCGTCTTCACGCGGTTCAGGTCGTCCTGGCTGGCAAAGGTGATTTTGATCCGTTGTGTCACATCCTCAATCAGGAACCCGTGTTCCGTGACGAGGAATGAATCCGCCGGTTTGCCGTCGAGCATGAGCATCAGGTGCCGTCCTTGGCGCCAGCCGGCAGGATCGCGCAGCCGTTCATCCTGCGATTCAAACTCGATTTCCATCTTCGGGCTGTGCCAGGAAGTTGCGATCGACAAACCAAGAAGGTTGTGAGCCATGATCACCGGCAAGGCGCGGGCATGACCAGGTTGGTTGATGCCAAACTCCTTCAACGGCAAGCTCTCCTCGACAGGCGTGTCACTCACCTCATGCAGACTCAGCAGGGTGAAATCCCGCGCCAGCACGCAGCGGAAGCCGGTGTCCTCGTACAGCGACTCAAACGCAGGCATGACTTTCTTGTGCAGTGATGCCGCAGTCTCCTTGTCATCGGTGCTGTAACTGCCGCCGCGCGCGAACCCCAGCGCGCTTTTCTCATCAGAAGCGAACATCGGCAGCGCCACATCCGCCATCGTGCCCGCGCACCATTCCCAGGCGTTGCCCGCCAGGTCGTAAAGCCCCTGCGCATTGGGTTCAAAACTGCCGACCGGCGCGAGTGTCGCAAAGGCATCCTCATAGCCTTCGATGCCGCCACCGTCCTCGGTCATTGTTTTGGCTGACACCAGCCCTGCGGCCCGGAGCTTTTCATAACGCTCGCGGATTTCACCTCCTCTAAAATTGCCCGCACCGGGTGGTGGCGGCCATGTTTCGCCCCACGGGAAGGTGCCGGATGCCTTGCCTGCGGCGAGCGTCCATTCTTCCTGTGTCGGCAGGCGGTAGTAATCGTGTTCGCCGATGAGACCGTCACGCCGCTCCTTTTGTGTCAGCCAGGAACAAAAGGCGGCAGCGTCGTACAGATTGACCACCGTGGCAGGCTCCCAGCCGTAGATGTTGATGGCCGTCTTTCGATCCCACGGTCGTCCGGTATCCTCCACGAACTGGCTGTAGTCCTTCTCGCGCGTCTCCCATACGCTGAACCGCACCGTGGTACCCGGCAGCGGGATGAACCGCATGCCGAGGCTGTTTTCCCAGCCTCTCATGGCATGGATGCGTTGATCGAGACCGGTTTGAAATTTTCGCACGGCCTCGGCTTTCACTGCGTCGGGCTTCATCGCCAGGTAAGTTCGCAGATGCCGCTCTGCCGCGCGCAGCTCATCCGCCGCAGCCTCCGCCACGCTGAGATAATAATACGCTTCAGGAATCCACGGCGCGATCTGCGCGCAGTCGCGGAAATCTTGAACCGCCTTGCTCAGATCATTCTGTGTCCGCGCTTCGCCGAGATGTTTGCGCGCCTGCTCAAAGATGGATTCGAGCGCGGCGGGGAGCACTGGCGGTGGTTCCAGTTTCGCAGCGAGCGCGTGCAGCTTCAGCGCAAGCACATGCACCTGCGCATGGCTGTGCAGCGCGAGATGATAGGCCAGCTCATCGCGGTAAGCCGCAAACGCCTCATAAAGCCGGCCCTCCTTCTCCAGCTTCTGCGCATACGAGTCCGTCTGTGCCTTGCCAAGTTCCGCCATCCCCAAAAAAAGCGGCGGCGTGACGATCTGCCATTCATCCGCCAACTGCGCCCTGATCCAGCGTGTGCCCAGCCCTGTGCTACTGATGACGAGTGCCATGGTGGCCGTGGTCATCATGCCGGTCAGCCATCTGCCCCAGCGTGTGCGCGGCAGCAGCACCAGGATGCAGGCGAGCAGCAGCAGCCCGCCCACGCCGATCAAATCTGCCGTCAAAAGACTGGTCGTCACTAGGCCGAGATGCGCGGCCAGCATCCAGCCCATGCCCGCCAGCAGGACGCCCAAGGCGGTCAGGCACAAGATTTTGGCGGCGGCTGACATGATGAAAAAGGATGGGGCCGAGGGATCAGGGTTTGGCCGGCAGTTGCGGCGGTGGCGGCTCGCTTTGCGTCTTCTTTTTCTCATCCGGCAGTTCACCGCCGGCGAGGAGCGTGTCGAGTTTGCTCTTGGTTGCCTGGAGATCATTGCGCTTGTTGACGAGTTCCACCTCGGCTTTGCCCTTGTCGGCCTCCGCCTGAATTATGAGCGCGTCAGCCTCCTTTTCCTGCTTGGTGGCGGCCGCCAGCAGCGCCTGCGCCTCGGCGCTGTGGCCGGCCTTTTTTTTCTTCGCATCCTCGGTGTCGTCGGGCATGGCCTTGATCTCCGCCAACTTCGCCTGGGCTTTTTCCACCTCTTGCTGCGCGGTTTCTTTGATCTGCGTCGCCTCCGCCACTTTTTTCACCGTTTCCTGCACGGTTTTCACCGTTTCGGCCAGCTCTTGAATCTGTCGGGCGGCCACCGGCATCACCTGCTCCATCTGCGCTCGGAGTTTAGGCATGGTCGGCGTGATCTTCTTCAAACCTTCCCCGGACACGCTGGTGCCGAGAAATTTGCCGCCGTTCATGCCCTCGCTGCCTTGCTGCGCGGTGTAGCCCAGCCGCGCCAGCGCCTCGGCGGGTGTTTTCTCTCCCATTCCGACAAATGGCGCAAAGGCGTCCAGAGAAGCCTTGAGCATGGCCCGCAGTGTCTCCGCCTGCTTGTAGGCGCTGGCCGTCTGGAGTTCTTGTCCTGTCTGCGCCGGCATCTGAAACCCCACATAGCTGTCGGTGCCAAACGGCTGCTTCACCTCGACGAGTTGCTCCGCTGCCTGCTGCTTGCGCTCATTGACGACCGCATCGCGCAGATCCGTCTGCTTGCGCGTGTAATCCCGCGATTGCTCCACGAGCGCCGCCACCTCCTGACGATGTTTTTCCTCGGCGGCACGCAACGCCTGGTCAGCGGCCAGTTGTTGCGCCCATTTGTCTTGTGCGAGCTGGAGGTTGTTCTGGTAGCTCTGCCAGCCGGGATAAAAACGGACCGCTTCCGCGAATGCCTTGACTGCTTCCGCCCAGTTTCCTTGTTCCCCAAGCTTTTGGCCGCGGTCATTGGCGTCTATCGACTGACGGCGTGCTTGCTCAACTTGTGCTGCCACACGCTGCGTCTCACGAGCCTCCTCCACAATGCGGATGTTGGCGCGGTAAACATCCGAATCAGGATTGTAGTTCCACGCGAGGCGGAAGTACTTCTCTGCGCTGTCCCATTGCCTGGCCTGATGATAAAGGCGCGCATACTCGTTGTAGCACCAGGCGATGTTTTTGTTCACGACCCTCAGGTAAGCCGCCTGATTGGGCGACCACTGGCGCAGCAACGCCTCGGCATTGAAAAGGTTTTGCAGGGCGCTTTTCAGCGAGCTGGCACTGCCCGTGCGCTGAAATTCACGAATGTCGCGATCCGCCTGCCGGGACCATTCGAGCGCACGATCCGCATTGATGTCGGCCTGGCTGCGCTGCGGCACCGCCACGGGTGGCTGCCGCGACCAGCCGGTGTCGGGCGTTCTGCGGAATCCCACGCAATCGTGTCCGAGGGGCATGTAAGCCCGGCATGCGCTGCACCAGCCGAGATTGTATCCTGGGCTGCTGCTTTGTCCAAGCACCTGAGGCAGAGCCAGTGCGAACACCGCGCCAAGCACCACCAGCCAGGGCACACGATAGACGTGGCTCATTTCGCTCCTCCTTTCCGGGATTTGGCGCTGTCTGGAAACACGGTCGTGATCTCATCAGCCTCTTTCTCCGTGGCGATCTTGCCGATCATGGTCAGCGAAAAGAGAAACCGCTGGTCCAGCAGCTTGTAGGCATCCTCGTACTCCTTCACGGTGAGCTGTTTTTGATCCACTCGCGTCACCAGCTTTTCCGTTTCAGTTTTCCACATCTGGTAGGCCTCGAAAACACGCTCCTTCTCATCATTCTGCACGCGATCAAACGAGTGTAACAGACGCAACGCTTCCTCTTTGATCTGCTGCATGGCCTGTTGCAACGGCGTAGGCTTCGCCGGTTCCGGCGGCAGAATGAGATCGAGCAGATCCTCATCACTGTCCTCGGGCAGTTGGAAGGCCCGGCGCAGTTCTTGGTTGGTTTCCTTCTGCCGCATCGCCACGCCCTGCTTCAATCCTTTTTGCGCCTGCCCGTCCAGACTGGCGATGAGTTCGGCATACGACATCGTGGCGAGGCGGGAGTTCCGCCCGCCCGCCCGCGCCTTGATCTCCTCATGGACAGCAACAGCCTCCTTGCCCGCAAGGTGTTCTCTCACTCCTCTGGCATAGCCCTTCACCTTGGCGGGATCGACGGTGAAATCCTTCACAGCACGCAGATCCACCACGCTGGCCGGAATCACCGGCTCCACGGGCATGGTCTCGACCTTCTGCAAGACACCGGTCAGCGCCTCAATACGTCCCTTTGCCGCCGTGATCCCGGCATCGCAGGTCGCCATCGCATTCCGGGCCTTCGTGATGGCCTTTTGAATGACGGGCACGGATTCCTGATCTCCATCTGCCTGCGCCTTGGCCAGCAGTGCCTCCGCTTGGCTCAGCAAGGTGGCAGATTCGCTTCGCTCGGATTCCATCTGCCGCGTCTCAGCGTTTGCCTTTTCAAGGCGCTGTTGCAATCCGGCATTCAAAGCCTCGGAGCGCACGTCAGCAATCATCAGCATCAGGCCGCAAGCAAAGACGGTCTTTTTGAAGAAGCGGGCAAAGCAAGGCATGACAATCCTTCCTGTTGACTGGGCTGGATGCTACGACCACGCCACTGGCGTTGCAAGACGCAATCCTCGCGATGAATCGCCCGCGAAACGCGTTTGTTCCACCCATGAACGACATTTCCCGCCGCCGTCTTCTGCAAACCCTGCCGCTCGCCGCCCTCGCTAGCAGCTTTCACATCCATGTCCGCTCGCAGGAGTCAAAAAAGTCCTGGATCACCGGCAACCCGGCCATCGACAAACCGCGCGAGGTTGCGATCAACCTGCTGAAGCCCACGCAGGCGCAGATCGAGCACGCATGGGAGCTGCATTTCGGCTCGGTGGTGTTTGAGAGCTACGGATTCGCGCCACGCTGCGCCATTGATGCGGAGGCGATGAACGAGGTGATCAAAGCGGGCGCGTCAGCGGCGGAGATCGCCGATATACGCGAATCCATGTCGATGAACCGCAACGCGACGAACGAGCGCGAGCGCAAGGAGTTCCTCGACGCCTTCCATGCCGCCGGTGTGACCTGCATTTTCCAAAACACCGGCGAGGAAGGCAGCGATCCGATGCGCCTGATCAAACGTCTCGCACATTTCACGAAGGCCACCGACCTGATGAAGCCCGCGCTGTCGAAAGTGGTCACGGCGGAGGAAATCGTGGCCTTGAAAAAGTCAGGGAATGTTGGCCTGTGCTTCACCACCAACGGCGTGCCGCTGATGATGGACTGGGAAAGCGTGAAGGATGAGCTGCGCTTCATCCGCATCTTCCATGAGCTCGGCACACGCATGATGCACGCCACCTACAACCGCCGGAACCCCATTGGTGATGGCGCGGGCGAGCCGCACGACGGCGGATTGAGCGACTTCGGCCATGCCGCCGTCGCGGAGATGAACAAGATCGGCGTCATCGTCGATGTGGCGCACAGCGGCTGGAAAACGGCCTTCGATGCCGCCAAGGCCTCCGCGAAGCCGATGGTGGCGAGTCACACGACCTGCGCCTCGCTCTACAAACACTTCCGTGGCAAGCCGGATGATACCATCAAGGCCATCTGCGACACCGACGGCCTCGTCGGCATGTGCTGCATCCCACGTTTCCTCGGCGGCAAGGGCGACATCACCGCACTGATGGATCACCTCGACCACGTCATCAAAAAGTTCGGCTCCAAGCACGCCGCCATCGGCTGCGATGTGGCCTACACCTCGCGCTTTGACAAAGAACAGCGCGCCAAGCTCATGAAAGCCCCTGGCGGCAGGGCGGATCGCTGGGAGCATCTGTGGCCGAAGGATGACTATCAAACGACCATCGAGGCCGAGCAGAGTGTCGCCTGGTCCAACTGGCCGCTCTTCACCCTCGGCATGATCATGCGCGGCCACAGCGACGACACCATCCGGCAGGTGATCGGCGGAAACATGCTGCGCGTGCTGAAGGCGAACCAAGCCTGACCTTCTGGAGCCTGCAAGGCAGCCCATTTCCTGCGCGTTTGGTTTTTGGAGTTTCGGCGCTAAGCTGCCGGGTTCCAAAAACCCCCAGATGACCCCGCGTTTCCAGTTTCCCTCTCTCGCTTTGGGCGGCTTTGCCGTCGCCTGCTCGTTCGCCTCGGCGGCGGACACCTTTCCGCCGGACCAGATCGAGTTCTTTGAGAAAAGCATTCGTCCCGTGCTCGCCGAGCGCTGTTACGAGTGCCATGGGGCGCACAAACATCAAAACGGCCTGCGCCTCGATTCTCGTGCCGCCATCGTGCGCGGCAGCGAATACGGCAAAGTGGTCGAGCCGGGCAATCCGAGTGCGAGCAAGCTGATCAAGGCCATCAATCATGCTGCAGGTGTCGAGGCGATGCCGAAGAAGGGCGACAAACTGCCCGCACCGCAGATCGCCGCGCTGGAAAAATGGATCAGCCTCGGTCTGCCGTGGCCTGCGGAACCGGAGGTGGCCGATCATGCGGCCCCGAAGGCCGATCCGATGCAGCACTGGGCCTACAAGCAGGTGCAGAAGCCTGCGCTTCCCGCAGGTTTCACGGGCAATCCGATTGATGCCTTGGTCGGGGCCAAATTGAAAGCCGCCGGTCTTGATTTCGCCGCGCCAGCCGATCCACGCACGCTGACTCGTCGGCTGCATCTCACGCTCACCGGTCTGCCGCCGAAGTCGGATGAATCAGCCCAATCCGACCTCGCAGCGCTGATTCCCAAACTCCTCTCCAATCCCGCCTACGGCGAGCGCTGGGCGCGTTTCTGGCTCGATGTCGTGCGCTACGCGGACACAAACGGCTACCAGGTCGCCGGACGCAGCAATTTTTACCCCTACGCTTACACCTATCGCGACTGGATCGTGAAGTCGCTCAACGAGGACATGCCGTATGACCAGTTCGTGAGCTACCAGCTCGCGGCAGACCGTCTCACGGCGGCCACGCCGAATTCGCCGCATCTCGCGGCGCTGGGCTTCTACAATGTCGGCGAGCGCTTCATCAATGATCGCGTGCTCATCGCTGATGACCGCATTGATGTCGTGGGTCGCGGGCTGATGGGCCTCACGGTGGCTTGCGCGCGCTGCCACGATCACAAGTTCGATCCGATTCCCAGCCGCGACTACTACGCGATGTTCAGCATCTTCAACAGCAGCGACGAGCCGGACGAGCCTGCCATGCCCATCATCGGCAAGGCGGCGAACGAGCAGGAGGCCAAAGATTACGAAGCAAAGATTGTGGAGATCGAGAAGAAGGCGCTCGACTTCAAACGCACCGTTTACGACGAGTTCCGCCAGCCCGAGCGCCTCACCGAGTACCTCGTCTTTGCGCAGGAAACCGTCGGCATCGCGGACAGCACCGTGTTCAGGGGCAAAGCCGGCCAGATGAAGCTGCGGGACCGCGTGGCGGATCAGTGGCGTGACTTTTTGAAGCGTTACGCGCTCAATGCGAAGCCGCACGCCACGATGGTCGCGTGGAAACGCTTTGCCGAGCTGCCTGCGGGCGAATTTGCCGCCAAGGCGCCTGCGATTGCCCAGGAACTCGCGAAGCCGGAAAGCGGCTGCTCGCCGGAGATCGCCGCCACCTTTGCCAAAGCGCCGCCGAAGTCGATGAAGGACGTCGCCAGCGCCTACGCGCAGATCATTCTCGACAGCAAAGTGGAGCCGCTGCGCCAGCTCATGCAGGACAAGCTCTCGCCCATGTCCGTGCCCGTCGAAGGCGCGGACGCCTTCTTCACACGCAAGGACCGCGAGACCGTGGTGCGGCTGGAAAACGAGCGCTCGAAGCTCGACAGCACGCATGCCGGCGCACCACCGCGCGCGATGGTGCTGCTCGACAAACCAAAGCCCAATGACGTGCGCATTTACATCCGCGGCAATCCCGCGCGCCAGGGCGATCCTGCGCCGCGCGCGTGGCTCACGATGTTTGGCGGCAAGAAGTTCACGGAAGGCAGCGGCCGGCTTGAACTGGCCCAGCATGTCGCCAGCAAGGACAATCCGCTCACCGCCCGCGTCATTGCGAATCGCGTGTGGATGCAGCATTTCGGCAGGCCGCTCGTTTCGCAGCCCAGCGACTTCGGCGTGCAGACACCGAAGCCCGTGCAGGCTGATTTGCTCGACTACCTAGCCGCTTACCTCATGGAAAACGGCTGGAGCTTGAAGAAGCTGCACATGCTCATCTTGAGCAGCCGCACCTGGCAGCAGAGCAGCCATGCCACGCCGGAAAAACTCACGAAGGACGCCGAGAACGACCTGCTCAGCCGCTTCAACCGCCAGCGTCTGGATTACGAGACGATGCGCGACGCCATCCTCTCCGCCACGGGCGAACTGGACGCCGCGAAGCAAGGCGGACGCGCCGTCGAGTTGAACGCGAAGGACGCCGACACCCGCCGCACGCTTTACCTCAAAGTGGACCGCTACGATCAGGCCAGCGTGCCCGCGATGTTCGACTTCGCCAATCCCGACAGCCACAGCCCGCAGCGCTTCAACACCACCGTGCCACAGCAGGCGCTGTTTTTGATGAACAGCCCTTTCATACGCGCCCGTGCCGATGCCATCGCCAAGGCCACGCCGCTGAAAGGCAGCACGCTCGATTCCGAGGCCATCCGTGCGATGTATCAGCGCATCCTCGCCCGCGATCCGCAGCCCGATGAAGTCGAGCTGGCCCAGCGCTTCGCGGCGGATGCGGAAGCGCTCAATGGTGAAAAACCCTTCCGCTGGAGCTACGGCTCGATGAAGCTTTCCCGCACGCCGGATGGCAAACCTGCCTTCGCCGAGTTCCAGCCCTTCGCCCACCTCACCGAGCGCGGTGGTGGCGGGCAGAAGCTCTGGAGTCCGAGTGATAAAATCCCCAGCGCCGATCCGACATGGGGCCATGCCTTCTGGGCGAACTACGGCGGTCATGCCGCGCCCAAAGACCTCGCTGTCACCGCCCGGTGGCATGTGCCCACGGACATGAAAGTCAGCATCGACGCCGTCTTGAGCCGCAGCAGTGATCGCGGCGACGGCGTCCGCGCTTGGATTCACAACAGCCGCAGCGGAGTCGTCTCCGAATACTTCTGCACCCCGCAGAACAAGAAAGTGCCCACCCAGATCACCACCGACGTGAAGCGAGGTGACATCTTGAGCTTCGTCGTTCACAACGAATCCAGCACCGACAGCGACAGCTTCGACTGGCAGCCCCAGATCACCCGTGCTGACAACGGCGAAGTCCTCACCCATGCCAAGAATGACTTCTGCGGCTCCGATCGCTGGCCCTTCGGCCGCCAAAAGCCCCAGCAGCCGCTCAGCCAGCTCGCGCAGGTGCTCATGATCAGCAACGAGTTCATGTTTGTGGATTGAACCGGCTCGTACGTTGTTCACGCTTCAGCGTGAGATGCGTTTCGTCACGCTGAAGCGTGAACAACGTACTCCAAATACGTCTCGACACCGCTGTCGGCGTTTCGGTATCATGCCAGCATGAAATCGCTTCTTCGTGCTGCTGCCGTGGTGTCAGCCCTGGGTCTCCTTCTCGGCTGCGCTTGGTTTGCACAGAAGCAGGCGAATCCAGCCATGATGCCCGGTTCCAAAAGCGGCACCTTGATCATGTCCGGCAGCAAATCTTACACTGGCGGCACCACGATCAGCTCCGAGGCCTTGAAGCTGCAAACCGGCAAGCCGCTGCTGCCGCCCACGAAGCCATGAACATGGCGTCCAAACTCGCTCGAATCACCGTGGTGGTGTTTTCGCTGGCACTGCTGGTGGCTTATGTCTGGCATTCGCACGTCACGCCGAACACGCCACCGCCGGATCCGCTCGGTCTCAACACCGTCGAATGGGAGCTGCAGCCTGAGGTCGCCGAGTTTGAGGGCTTCACCAATCACGGTAGCCCGGCACCGCCAGGTGGACGGCAGGGGAACGAACTTCGCATCATCAGTTCGAAGGTCATCAACCAGCCGATTTTCTCGGCAAGGAAAACAACTGTGATCCAAGTTTCAGAAGCCGTCGGCGTGCCTTTTATGTACGTTCGGCCGATGATGGCGGGCAGCAAGAGCGGCCCGGTTCAATTCTTCGGCCTCCATGCTTGGCGACGGTTGGGGTTTTTCGGATATGAAATTGCACTGAATCCATATTCGGATGCTGAACCGAAGTCTTCACCTCCGACTCCTTTCCCAGACTGGTTGGCGAAGGGACATTCCGAGACTGCAAACCGTGGTCCTGATCCGTTTGCTCCAAATAACGCCACGCAGGATCCTTTTGCGCCGCTGTCAGAGAAGCCTGCGCCATGACTCTCCCAGCCATCATCCTCTCCACCGGTTTGAGCATCCTCTTCCTCGTGGTACTGTTCCGGCCGTTGGAAAAGCTCTTCCCCGCTCGTGAAGGCCAAAAGTTCCTGCGGCCGGCGTTCTGGACCGATTTGTTCTTTCTCCTCGGCCAATACCTGCTCTGGAGCGGCCTAGTGTTCTGGGCGCTGAATCACTTCCGTGGCTGGCTCGATGGCATCGTGCCCGCGAACTTCCGTGCCGCCGTCGCCGCGCAGTCGTGGTGGCTGCAGGCCATCGAAATGATCGTGCTGAGCGACTTCATCATCTATTGGGCGCATCGATTGCAGCATCGCGTGCCGTTCCTGTGGCGCTTTCATTCCATCCATCACAGCGCCGAGCATCTCGACTGGCTGGCGGCGCACCGGGAGCATCCGCTCGACACGATTTACACCGTCGGCCTCATCAACCTGCCCGCGTTCATCCTCGGCTTTCCGTTGGAAACGCTGGCCGGCTTCCTCGCCTTTCGTGGTCTGTGGGCCATCTTCATTCACTCGAACGTGCGTCTGCCCATCGGTCCGCTGCGCATGATCATCGGCGCGCCGGAACTTCATCACTGGCATCACGACAAGGCGCGTGATGCGGGCAACTACGCGAACATCTCGCCGCTGATGGACATCCTTTTCGGCACCTATCGCTGTCCGGATCACGAACCCGAGGCCTTCGGCATCCACGAACCGATTTCGAGGCACTACCTCGGCCAGCTTTGGCATCCCTTCCGCCGCCGGAAGAAGGACGCGGCATGATCCCGCGCAGCCTCATGGACTTTCCTGCCCGGCCTGGACGATCTGGGCCGAAATGGCAAGATCAGCCCTTCCTTGTCGTACAATGCCGCTAAAATTGACCTCCAACACTCACCCCTAGCACCCCATGTTCCGTATTCCTGGCGTTCCCGGCAAAGACCTTTGTGACAAGCATCTCGGCTTCTCGCGTCGCGACATCCTGCGCGTCGGCGGCGGCTCGATGATGGGCCTCACGCTCAACAACATCCTCCGTGCGCAGTCCGCCAGTGCCGCCACAGCACCCACAGGCGCAGGGCGTGCCGGATGGGGCAAGGCGAAGCACATCCTCATGATTTATCTCCAGGGCGGCCCCAGCCATCTCGATCTCTGGGATCCGAAGGAGAACGTACCGGACAATGTGCGCAGCATGTTCAAGACGATTCCGACCAAAGTTCCCGGCAAGCACTTCACCGAGATCCTGCCGCAGCTCGCGAAGGTGAACGACAAGTTCACGATGATCAATTCGATGAGCTACACGCCGAACGGTCTCTTCAATCACACGGCGGCCATCTACCAGATCATGACCGGCTACACGACCGACAAAGTCAGTCCCTCCGGCCAGCTCGAACCGCCGAACGCCAAGGACTTCCCCAATTTCGGCAGCAACATCGTGCGCCTCAAGCCGCTGAAGGAGCCGATGCTCCCATTCGTGCAGTTGCCGCGCCCCTTGCAAGAATCCAACGTCGTCGGCAAAGGCGGCGGTGCTGGCTTCCTCGGCAAGGCCTACGATCCTTACACGCTCTTCCCCGATGGCGACGACCTCGATATGGGCAAGATGGACCGCATCAAGATCGACGACCTCCAGCTTCGCCCAGATCTCTTCAGCGTGCGGCTCGAACGCCGTGCGAAGCTGCGCAATGCCATCAACGACCAGATGCCCACCATCGAGGCTGCCGTGAAGGACATGAGCCTCGACAGCTATTACAGTCAGGCGCTTGATCTCATCTCCAGCGGCCGTGCGCGCGATGCTTTCGCGCTCGATCGCGAAGCGGTGTCGATGCGCGACCGTTATGGCCGCAACACCTTCGGGCAAAGCTGCCTCCTGGCCCGTCGTCTGCTCGAAGCCGGCACCCGCGTCGTGGAAGTCATCTGGCCCAAGGTCGCCAACTCTGACAATCATTCGTGGGACCACCACACCGGCCTCACCACGCGCATGAAGACTCAGAGCGGCCCGATGCTCGACCAGGGTCTCAGCGCGCTGTTTGAAGATCTCGACGCCAGCGGCTTGCTCGATGAAACGCTCGTCGTCGCCCTCGGCGAATTCGGTCGCAGCCCCGAAAAAGGCGTCTCCACCAGCGGCAACAGCAACAGCGCCGATGGTCGCGACCACTGGCCGTATTGCTACACCGCCGTCATCGGTGGTGCCGGCATCAAGCGCGGCTACGTACACGGCAAATCCGACGCCACCGGCTCCGCCCCGGCTGAAGACCCCGTGCATCCCACCGAACTCCTCGCCACCATGTATCACGCCGTCGGCATCGACCCCGAGACGATTGTTTACAATCATCTCAACCAGCCGCGTGAACTCGTGAAGGCCAAGCCGGTGACGAAGCTGTTTGCGTAACGCCTTCAGTCATCATGAACGCTTCTCGCGGCCATCTTCGCTTCATCGCGGATGGCCGCGAATCTTTTCAGGAGTGCCGTCGAGATGAGATTCGTGAGGAACTGCTGCACAAACACGCCCGCGAACTTTCTACATCGTTGGTGGCTTCGCCGGCAAATTGAGCGCGAAGTCGCCCGTCGTGCGACAGCCACAGCGCCATCCCGGGATGCATTGTTCGTGATTGCAAAGTGAAGCAGACGCTCCTGCATGCCGCGTGCGTATGCTATCGTGCTTGCGCATGCCCGGCACTCCCACCCTCGAATCACGTCTCGTCGTCCGCGAACGCCCGGCACGCGCGCATGTGATGCACCAGCGCTGGGAGCAGCTCCTGTTCCTGCACTGGCGCTGGGACGCGGCTGAAATTCAGCAGACACTGCCGCCGGGTTTGTTCGTGGACACGTTTCAAGGCGAGGCATGGCTCGCCATCGTGCCGTTCCTCATGCGTGGCATTCGCCCGCGCTTCTACCCTCCCGTGCCAGGCATCAGCAACTTCCTCGAACTCAACGTGCGGACCTACGTCCACGATGCGCAAGGCCGTCCTGGCGTGTGGTTTTACTCGCTGGACTGCAACCAGCCGCTCGCTGTCTGGACCGCTCGCGCCTTCTTCCACCTGCCGTATCAGCATGCGCGCATGCAAGCGGCAATGAGCGACAACGAGATCGACTACACCTGTCACCGACGCGGGGAGGCGCACGAAGCACGTTTCCGCTATCGCATCACGGCTGAATCGCATCCTGCCCAGCCAGGCTCGCTCGAATTCTTCCTCGCCGAGCGCTACTTGCTGTTCTCGCAATCACCTCGCGGCATTCGATGTGGCCAGGTGCATCACACGCCGTATCCGCTGGCGGACGTGAAACTTGAAACCTGGAACTTGGAACCGTTGCTCCAGGCCGGTTTCGCCGACCCACAACGGCCACCCGATCACATTATCGGCTCGCCAGGCGTCGATGTGCGTGTGTATCCGCTCACCGCATGAACACCGTGATGCCTTCTTCTACCTTCGGCTTCACGGCGCGCAGTTTTTTGTCCGTGGAAGAGATTTGCTTGTCGCCTTGCAGGTAGTCCGGGATTTCCTCGCTGCTCGGATTGAACCGCACGCTCAGCTTGGCGGCCAGTTTGCCGCCCTCGAAGTTGGCGTAGCCGCCGTAGTCCCAGCTAAACCCGGTGATCTTGAACGGCTTGCCGTTGATCTTCTCGACCTCCTCGATGGTCATGCCGGATTTGAGGCCGTTTTCGAACTTCCACGCTTTGCCGATGACACGGATGTCGAACACGATCTTCTTGTCCTCCTTCTCCGGATCCCACACGATCTCCAGTTCACGTTCTGTGTCTTCAAACAGCTTCGCTCCAGGAAACGTGGAGCCCTCCGGGCCGGGCAGGTCCATGATTTTGAGGTTTTTCTTCCCGTAGGCCCGCTCGATCTCCACCGAGGTCATACCGGGCTTGATCAAGCCCACACGTTTGCCGAGCACGATGGTGTTGTCGGCGGGATCAAACTCATCCGCGTGAATGACAGGAACGAAAAGGGCGAGGAAGAAGAGGATGGCGCGCATGGGCCGATTACACCGACACCAGAACGGCAAATCAAGCTTGCAGTTCTCTTTTGCTCACGAACCCGTGCTACAGCCCCGATCTGATGAAGTCCACGCACTCCTGGGCATGCGTCATGACGATCAAATGCCCGCCATCCAAAACCAAATCCACCTCGGATGGCATGGGAATGACGGAGTCACGCCTGCCATGAATCCTCACCGGCCTGACTGTGCAAGCGGCGAGTCCTGCCCACCTGGCAATGGCCGGAAACATGGTCCGATAGAATGACGCCTGACAGACGCTGAACATCCGGATGGAATCCAGCACCGCCCGGGTGAAAGGCACCGGCTGTCTTCCAACCGAGCGCTCCAGAAGGTTTTCAAGGCGTCTGAAAAGCAACTGCAGCAATGGCAGAGGCACGATGCGCGTCAGCAGGCGCATGTTTTTCGTTTTTTTGAATTCGCCGCTATTTTCCCCGCTGGCGACAAGGATGAGTGAGCGAACTGATCTGATCCTGGCAATTTCGCAGGCAATCACACCGCCGAACGAGGTGCCGACGAGAACCGCCCCATCGGGAATCTGCCAGGCCTCGGCCATGAACCTGGCGACTGCGGGGATGTCAGATTCACCATGATACTCGGGCCAGTCGGTGCAGATGCAGCCGGGCAGATCCTGCCACGCACCGTGGTACGTGCGGCTGTCGGCACCCAGTCCAGGAATGAGGTAAACTGGCGCATCCATGAGATTCTGTTTGATCGTGGGTTGATGACAGCAGTGTGCCGGGCAGATACGAGCTTCGTCAGTTCGCAGACCGGCCCTTGCGGTGGGCCTTTATGAGCTGCGAATGGCGCAAGAAAATGTTGGCCAGTCTGTTCCGCATGCCAAACCAGGTGTTTTCATAGTGATGGATCGCGTACGAATCGCGGATGATGCGGGGGATCATAGGCGCATGGTGGGCGAATAGGAATGAGGCTGCTTTTGCGGATGCATTCGGGACTCCAGCCAGTCAATGAGGGCAGCTTCGTCAGGACGGTGCAGCACCCGCCGCTGCACTTCAGCCGCTTTTTGGCGCATGATCTCGTTCTCCAGGCAGCGCTTTAGCAGCGGTTCCGCCTTTCGGACGTTGAAATGGCGGATGTCCAGACTGTCTCCTACGCCCAGGCGGCGGACACGCTCGGCATTGTCCGGCTGATCGAACGCCATGGAGACGATGAACTGTGGCAAGCCTGCGGCGAAGCATTGCGACAGGGTGCCGATGCCACCGTGGTGTACAAAAGCCGCAGCACGCGGGAGCAGGGTGCTGAATGGCGCGTAGGCGGCCACAAAAATCGAAGCGGGCGGCAATGCGGGTGCTTGCTCGCGGTCGCGTGTCACAAAAACGGCCCTGCAACCAAGCCTTGCCACAAGTGCCGCGGCTGTGTCAAAGAACTGCCGTGCATGCAGGAAGCCGGTGCCCAAGGTGAAGACCACAGGTTTTTCGCCGGCCTCAAGAAACGCGTTCAAGGCGGGGTCGCACGGCTTGGTCTCGGCCAGATCTTCGAGAGGGAAATCCCATTGAAAAGTATTCTTGGGCCAGTCCGGTTGAGGTTTGGCATACCATTTGGGAAAGAGCGCCAGCACACCATCCGGGGAGTGCCACCATCCGCGTTGGAGATGGCGCGGCGGTTTGACTCCGTGCTCCAAACAATACCGGCGGACGGTTGGGAGAGCATGGCGGTCATACGGTGCCGCCAGGGAAAGAATGATCCTGCGCAGGAACAGCGGCTGCATGCGTAGAAGGCCGCCTGCGGGAAGACCGCCAGGCACCTCATGCGCGCTGACAAAGGCCATGGCATGCAGCACCACGGATACCAACGGCACACCGAGTTTTTCGCGCAGGAGATGCGCCGCGAAGTTGATGTTTGGAGCCACGAGCAGATCCGGCCTGCCATCGCGCTCCATGTCTTCCTCGAAGGCGGCGATGCAGTCTCCGATGCAGCGTCCGGCGTATTCAAAACCGAGCTTCAGGCCTTGGTGCGGCTTCCACAGCAGGGGATTTTTCAGAATCTCGTCAAATCCGTCGTCCTTCATCGCCACATACTTCAAACCGGCCCGTTCGGCGGCCTTGCGAAACGATTCGATCCAGATCATCGACACCTGGTGACCGCGTCTCAACAGCAGCCGGCCCAGCCAGATGTACGGCAGCACATCACCGGCGGTCCCGTGTGGGAGAAGAACGATTTTGGCCATCAGTCGTCAGCGGGTTGCGGGGTTGCCCATGTGTTCTTCCAGCCACGCCAGCAACGGCGCCGTGTCGCGTCGAGGATTCATGCGTGCGGCCAATTGCTCCGCATTTCGTGCGATGCCGTTATCTTCAATGCACCGTTGCAGCAGCGGCAACGCCTGCCTCACAGAAAAACGCCCCATGCGCGTACCAAGTCCGACGCCCAGCCGCTCCACGCGGCCAGCGTTGTCCGGTTGGTCCAGTGCCATCGCCACCATGAGCTGCGGAATGCCCGCTGCGATGCATTGAGCCACGGTGCCGATGCCGCCGTGATGCACGAATGCCCGTGAGCGCGGCAGCAGTAGGCTGAATGGCGCGTAGCGTGTCACGAAAATAGAGTCCGGCAGGTTCTCTGGCACCTGCTCTGGCTTGCGCGTCAGAAATACGGCGCGGTAGCCGAGCTGTCTCACCAGGGCGGCTGCCGTTTCAAAGAAGCGGTTGGCATGAAAGTGACCGGTTCCAGGCGTGAAGAGCACCGGTTTCTCCCCCGCCTCCAGAAACGCCTCCAGTTCCGGCTCCAGGGGGCATTCCGCCACCATGTCTTCCAGCGGGAAATCCCATTGCAGCAGATTTTTCGGCCAGTCGGGCTGCGGTTTCGTGTACCATTCCGGAAATAGAGCCAGCACTCCATCAGGAGAGTGCCACCACTGCTTCCACAGGCTCCACGGTTTACGTACACCATGCGCCGCGCAGCATGTACGAACCGCAGGCAGGGCAAAAAAATCCAACGGGTTCGGGAATGCGAGCACTGCCTTGCGGATCCAGAGCGGCAGCATCTGCAACAGACGGAACCCCGGCAGGGCCAGCGGAGGCTCATGCGCGCTCACAAACATCATCGGGTAGAGATGCACCGTCACAAGCGGGATGCCCAGTTTTTCGCGCAGTAACCGCGCGCCGAAGCAGATCATCGGCGCCAGCATCAGGTCCGGCGCGCCGCCGTTTGCGATCAGCTTTTCCACCGCCTTCACATAGCCGGCGGTGGAGCGTCCTGCGTGGCGGTAGGACACCAGTGACCCGACATCTCCCTGCCACATCATTGGATTGTGCAGCATCTTTTCCAGCTCGTCGTCCTCGACCGGGGCGAATTCCAGGCCGGCGCTGAGCACGGTTTCCCGATAAACCCCCGCCGTCACCAGTGTCACGCGGTGGCCGCGTTGCCGGAGCAATCTGCCCAGCCAGACGAATGGGTAGATGCTTCCAGCAGTCCCATAGGGCAGCAGCAGCACGTGACTCATGACATGGTTTGGGCGGGGTTCACACGTTCTTCAATCCAGCGCAACAAACGGTTCACGTCACCCGATTCTGCGAGCTGTGCTGCGCATTTCGCCGCAGATTGGCGAAATGACATTTCGTCCATCAGCCGCTTCAACTCACGCGCCACCCGGACTGGTGTGAACTGCCGCACACTGAGGCCGATGCCGGCGCCGAGGCGTTCCAAACGGTCCGCATTGTCCGGTTGGTCGTGCGCCATTGCCATGATGAGTTGCGGCACAGCGGCCGCGAGTCCCTGGGACATCGTGCCAATGCCGCCGTGATGCACAAAGGCTGACGCGTGCTTCAGCAGTGTGCTGAACGGTGCATAGTCGACTGTGAGAATGCTCGCAGGCAGATTCGGCGGCACTTGCTTCGGCTCCCGCGTGACAAAAACCGCTCGGCAACCAATGCGACGCACGGCTTCAGCAGCGACGGCGAAGAAACGTGATGCTTGAACATTCGCACTGCCTGGTGTGAACACGACCGGACGCTCACCGGGGGCTAGAAACGTCTGTAACTCCGGTTTGAGCGCCTGCTCAGTCGCCAAGTCCTCCAAAGGGAATGTCCATTGCAGCAGATTCGCCGGCCAGTCGGGTTGTGGTTTGGCAAACCATTCGGGAAAGAGCGCAAGAACGCCGTCCGGCGAGTCCCACCACTCCCGCCAGAGGCTTTTGGGCGGTTTCACACCATGCTCCTGGCAGATGCGCCGCACTTTGGGCAGCGCGAAGAGATCGACCGGGTTCGGCAGCGAGAACAGCACCCTCTTGAACCACACGGGCATGCGACGGAGCAGACGCATGGCCGGATGCAGCAGCGGCGTCTCATGCACGCTCAGAAACACCGCAGGCTGTAGATGCACCGTGATCAGCGGCGTGTCGTGCTTCTCGTGTGCAAGACGTGCGGCGAAGGCGGTGACCGGGGCGAGCATCAGATCGACTCTCCCGCAGCTCTCGATGGCCGCAAGATACGGCTCCACGGACTTCGCGGCGAATTCAAACACGACCTTCGTGCCATGACCGAGCTTCCAGATGCGCGGATCGCGGATCATGGCCTCGAATTCGTCTTTTTCGCCCAGCGGGATGAAATTCAGCCCCGCCTTGCGCGCCTGCTCCTCAAACAAACACGCGGTGATCATCGTCACACGATGTCCGCGTGCCATGAGATGCCGTCCCAGCCAGATGAAGGGAAACACATCACCGGCGCTGCCGAAGGGAAGGAGGAGAATCTCAGCCATGTCCGGTATCCAGCCTGCCATGCGACCAGCGTTTGAGCAACGCAGGCAGTGCCGTCGGTCGCGACATCGTCACATAGACGCCCGCCACCACCGCGCAGGCTCCGCAGAACCAGAAAATGTCTCCGGGCGTCCAGCCGAGACGGATGTTCAGTTCCTTTTGCAGCAAGGCCGCCGCGCTGATGCCCACCCATGACAACCACGAAGCCGCGCCCTGCACCGAGCCTTTGCGATCTGCCGGTGGACGATGTTGAAGCACCGCAGCCAGCGGCACGATGAACATGCCGCCGCCGATGCCCAGCAGAGTGAGGCAGACGGTAAAAATTGACTTGGAAATGTCCTCGATGCCGAGTGCGAAGCCCATCGCGGCCATGAGGAAGGCACCGAGCGGGATGAGGCCATACTCGACGTGATCGCCGCTCAATTTGCCCGCCAGCAGACTGCCAGCGGCCATGCCGATGGCGAGCGCGACCTGCAAGGCGCTGTTTTCCATCGGCTTGATGTGCATGACCTGCTCCGCGTAGAGAACGAGGTTCATCTGCAACAGCACGGCGATAAAAAAGAACCCTGTGTTGCCGAGATTCGCACGCCACAGGTCGCGATCCGTGCGCATCCAGCGGAATTCACGCCACAAATCGCCGAGGAAGTTGATGCGCAGCGGTTTGTGAGGACTCGCGGCAGGAACACGCGTGATGCCCAGGCTCATCAGCCAGCCGATAGTCGCCAGGACGAGCAGAATGCCGCCTGACCACGCCGGCTTGCCCGCAAAGCTCTCCGCCAGCCACGCGGCGGCCAGCGTGCCGAAGATCGCCGCGAGAAAGGTGAGCATCTCGATCACGCCATTGGCCCACGAGAGTTTCTTTGGCGGGACGACCTCAGGCAGCGAGCCATATTTCGACGCGGCGAAGAAGGCGCTATGAACGCCCATGAGGCAGATGCTGGCGAGTTGCAGTCCCATCTTGCCCGAGGCCAGCGCATAGGTGGCGAAGACCATGATGCCGATCTCCATCGTCTTCACGCCGATCATCACATGCCGTTTGCTGAAACGGTCCGCCATCCAGCCGCCAAACATCGAGAGCAGCAGGAACGGGATCGCAAAGTACATGCCCGAGTCAGACACCAGGCTGTCGAGCTGCTCCTTCGGCATCTTCTGCGCAATGACGAGGTAGATGACCAGCCACTTGAGCACGTTGTCGGAAAACGCTCCTTGGAATTGCGTGCCCATCAGGCACCAGAAGCCGCGCTTCCAGTGGGTTTCGGTGATCGGGGAGGGAGAAGGGTTCATGCGCGTTTGGCGGCGGCTTGGGCAGGCGTGGGGCAGATTTTCTTCAAAAGAAAGTGCGTGGGAATAAACACGAGGATGATCAGCAGCGCGATCCATGTCACAAGATAAAGCTCCGCACTCATCCAAGTCTGCGGCTGCGCATCGTCCATGCCGAAGACGTAGTTGATGTTGCGCGGCAGATTCGGGTCCGGCAGCGTTTCGCCTGCTTTTGGGAACAGGAAGAAAGCGGCAAGACACAAACCCGACGCCGAGGCCGTCCAGCCTTTCAAAGCGCGACGGTCATAGCCGAGCTTGAAGACGAGAAAGAGCAGCAGAAACGGCAGCCAGCCGTGGAACAGCGACAAACCGCGCAGGAACAGCGGCTTCGTTTCATCAAACATGTAGGACGTCATGCCGGTCATTTTGTTGCCAGTGAATTGCACCACGAAATCCACACACCACAACGCCTGTGGCATCAAGATACCCACGGCGGGCAGCGAGATGAGCAGCGGCTTTTCCAGCCACACGCCGACGAGCGTGAGCAGCAGCGCGATGTCACAGAAGTAGAGGAAGTTCGTCGGACCGTAGTGATACCAGTAAACGGGAATCAAAACCGCCATGAAGGCGGTGTAGGACACTTTGAGCCAGAGCGGGATCGCGGGTGAAGGATGTGTTTTCATGCGAGGGCAGCTTCCAGCGCGGAGATCAGATCGACCAATCGACCGTTTTTGAGTTTGTATTGAGAAAAGGCATGATCAACGCAGCCAGGCATCAATCGCAGGCGAGACATTGCCCGCGATGTGATAGGCAAAGAAGGCTACCGCAGCCCCGGCGATCACGTCCAGCGTGTAATGCGCCCGCAGCACCAGAACCGTGGCCATTTCACCTACCGCGATCACGGCGACGGTGATGCCAAGCCACAGCGGGCCGACGTGCGCGAGTTCCAGCGCGCCGAGCACGGCCAGCGCCGTGTGGCCGGAGAAAAAGAAGTCATTCCCCACCTCATACGTCACCAGCAGTGAAGGGCTGCCCGGATGCCGCCAGATCATGCCGGGAGGCGGCGGCAGCGTGCAGATGGCCTGTGAAAGCTGCCGCAGGCCAAACAGAATGAGCAGCGCAACGAACGGCGCGAAGCTGCCGCCAAACACCGCCAGCGCGATGACAGACAGCGCCAGCACGTCGATGAAAAACGAGCTCACGATGAGCAGCCGGTTCGCCGCAAGATCATTCACGCTGAGCCAGCCATGCCAGCGGGCGGTGAGATCGTGAACGAGATCGCCGAGGCCGTGACGCGGTGTGCTTTTGCGGGCGATGAGGATTTGCGTCCAATGCCAGGCGCCGAGCGCCAGCGCGACGACGCCGATGCGGATGAGGATGGTGGTGAGGTTCATGATTTGCGATGGGAGAGGGATTGGGCCATGAGCGATTCGAGACGCTGGCGGATTTCGAGCGTGACGGGATCGGCAGGCACGCCGCGTGGCCGTTCGGGTGAGACTTCAATCGCTTCGCCGATCATCACGACGGCTCGCATCGGTGGATGCGGACGTGCCACATCGGTCAGGTCTTCTTCAAAACGCTCGACCGTTTCCAGCAGGCGTTCCGGCGACTCCGAGGTGTCGAGATAGCTGCCAGGATAGCAGTGCAGCTGCTGCACGAGGTAGAGATCGGCCAGTTGCCGCCAGCGCGCGGTTTTATCGGCCTCGGAGAGAGTTTCGTCGTGCAGATCAGGCACGATGGCGGTGCGCAGCGCCTTGATGCGCTCCATGGTGTCTTTGTCACGACGCGGAGCTTTGAGCCAGCGTGCTTCCAACGGTGAAAGCAGATGGTCGATCAACGTCCCAACACGCTCCGCCAGCGATCCGCTGCGGGTGGCGCCGAGATACTCGATCTCTTTGAGCGACAGCAGCGCCTCACCGAGTTTCGCGATACGTTCCCGCATGGAAAGATGCGTTTGCGGCTGCCAGGTGAGCTTCGTTTCGATGTCCTTGAGCACCGGGCGCAGTGTTGATTCGAGATCGCCCTCGAAGAAATAGCGCAGGAAGGTCGGATGAATCACCACCTTGCGTTTCGGGTCGATCTTTGCCGCCATTTTGGCTCCCAGCCGCGCCATGAAGGCCACACCGTCCATCAGGTTCGCCAGATGATCGTTGCTGCGCGTGATGAAGCCTTCGGGAAACACGACCAGCGGTCGCCGTGCCTCGCCAAGAATCTGCGTGGCATGATTCAACGACTCGCGGTCCATCCCTTCGCGATACATGCTGAATCCGCCCATGCGCGGCAGCAGGAACGACTGCATGCGGCTCTGATGAAAAATATGCCAGCTCGCCATCGTGCTGAAATCGCAGCGCACATGCGGCCGCAGGCTGCGTGCGATCACCATCGGGTCACCGGGCCGGCAGTGATTCGCCGCCAGCAGCACGCCATGACCTGCGTTCAGCGAGTCTCGCAGCCGCTCCGCGCCGACGCATTCGCAGGATTCGATGCCATAGGCCTTTCGCAGATGCCCCGGCAGCCAGAGATGAACCAGCGCGCTCCAGAAGCGGCTGTTGCGGGAAGGAATGAAACGATAGGGCTTGTCGATGATGAGCTGTTGCATGGCGCAACCGTGCTCATCCTGACGCCATTCCTCGAATTGATAAAAGCCGAGGTTGTATCGACGGCGTCAATTGACGCCCAGGCACACCATCTGGCCCGTCGCGTTGCGTGCGTAGATGCGGCCATTCGCCAGAACGGGAGCGCTCCAGCAGCGCCCGGTGAGCACTTGGGTGCGGGAAATGGGCTCGAACTTGGCCGGATTGGCCTTGGCGATGATCAATTCGCCCTTGGCGGTGACGATGAGGAGTTTGCCATCCGCCGCCATGAGCGAGCAGAAGCCGGTGCTGGCCTCGCTCCACTTTTCCGTGCCGGTGGCGAAGTCGATGCATTTGAGCGACGCGGTTTTGCCCTCATCGCCATCGCTGCCGTAGAGATGGCCCTCGATCAGCACGGAGGAGTTGAATTGATTCTTCATCACCCGGCTGCGCCAGACTTCGGTGGGTTGTGCGGAGGCGAGATCGAGCAGGGCGCAGCCTTTGTTGTAGCCAGAGGAGATGAAGAGCTTCGTGCCGCTGAGGATCGGGTCCGCCGCGTTCACGCCGTAGCTGGTGGACCAGGTGTGCTCCCACAACACGGTGCCGTTGGTGGGATCGACGCCCTTGTAAGCGCGTCCGGAGCCCAGCACGACCTGTGCTTTGCCATTCACATTGATCGGGTAGGGCGTGGAGTAGCCTGCATTGGCCGTGTCTGATTTCCAAACCAGCTTGCCGGTGGTTTTTTCGACCGCCGTGCCCGCTTTGCCGACGTTCAGGATGAGCAGCTTGCCGGAAACGAGCGGCGAACCCGCGAAACCCCAGTCAGGAATATCCGCCTCCGTTTCCTTCTGGATGTTCTTCTGCCACACGATCTTTCCTGTGGCCGCGTCGAAGCAGAACAGATCGCCCCAGCGGCTCAAATGATACGCCTTGCCGTCTTCAATCGTCGGTGTGGCCGAGGTGCCGCCTTCGTAATACTTGTCGCCCAGATCGGCGGCATACACCTGCTTCCACACCTGTTTGCCACTGACTGCGTCGAAGCAGAACACGGTGTCCTTGTCATTCGCATGTCCCGTCGTGTAAACGCGTCCATCCGCGACGGTGAACGAGGCGAAGCCGATGCCGATCTGCGCGTTCCAGAGCTTCTTCACTTCTGTTCCGGCCAGCTTCTCTGCCGAAATGCCGTCGTGATTTGGCCCGCGCCAGATCGGCCAGTCAGCGGCTTGGGTGACGGTCGTGAGGGCGAGGAGAGAAAAGATCAGTATTTTCATGCGAGGGACTGGATCAGTTCAATAAACTCACTGGCAGCGTTAACTCGAAGATTATTTTTCGAAGAATCCTGCCAGCCAGCAAAACTTCTGATGCGCTGACCGCTCCGGTTCCAGCCGACACTTCGCCTGCTGCCATCAAAAGCATTGACGTTTGGCGACGTATCCTTGTCAGATGACGGGCCATAGTCACTTCTTTGCGCGCTGCCATGAACCTCCTCTCCAGAATTTTGATGCTCGTGCTGCTTGCCACGGCCAGCACACCGATGCCGATGTTCGCTGACTGGCCGATGTTCGGTGGCAATGCCCAGCATACCGCCATCTCCAGTGTCCAGGGCCGTGCGCTCACGCAGATCCTGTGGCAGACGCCGGTAGATCTCAATCCAGGCACGTACACTCATTACGGGACGCCCACGATCACCGCAGGCAATACCGTCATCGTTCCCGTGACCACCGGAGTTGGTGCCGATTTCGTGGTCGAAGGCCGGCGTGGATTCGATGGCTCACTGCGGTGGTCCCAGGCGACGGATTACATCGCCCCGGCATCCGTTTGGCGGCCGAACTTTTCACCGATGCTGGTCAAGACATCGCCGACCGCCTACCGCGTCTATATTCCCGCAGCCGGCGGCACCCTGGACTGGCGCGATGACGCTGATCAGGCGGCTGCCACCGCCACTGGCAAGCTCGCCTTCTTTGACAACACCCCCGGTTGCACGGCCTATCTGGCCGACAAGGCTGCGTATGACGCCAGCGTCAAAATCAACACGCCCATCACGGCCGATGCCGCAGGCAATCTGTACTTTGGTTTTCAAGTGGCCGCCAACACGCCACTGCTTCCTCAAGGTGGCGGCATCGCACGCATTTCGTCGGCAGGGGTCGGCAGCCATGCCATCGCCAGCACCGTCTCGGGCTGCCTCCAGACATCGTTGAACACCGCCCCGGCGCTGACTGCGGACGGCGCCAAGCTCTACGTCGTCTTCAACAACGGCGGTGACTATGGCAGCGGAACCGAAGGCAAGCTGGTGCAGTTCGACAGCACCACTCTCACTCCGCTGAATGCCACCGGCGTCCTTTCTGGAGTCCTGGGCATTTCCACCGCTTCTCCCACGGTCGGCCCCGATGGCGATGTCTATCTCGGCACCAACATCAGCGGAAGCTACAGCCGTGGCCGGCTGCAGCATTTCTCGGCCGATCTGCAGACGGTGAAACTCATCGGCGGCTTCGGCTGGGACACCACCGCCGCAGTCGTGCCAGCCAGTATTGTTCCTGGCTACACTTCCGCCGCCGGCTCCACCTACCTGCTGTTTACCAAGTACAACAGTTACAGCTACCCAGGAGGCCTGAACAAGATCGCCATCCTCGACCCCAATGTCGCGCAGACCGATCCCCTCACGGGTGAAACGGATATGCTGGAAGTCATGACCCTGGCCAGCCCGGGCATCAACAACGACGAATGGTGCATCAACAGCACCGTCGTCGATGTGCCCGGCAAAGCCATCTACGCCAACAACGAGGATGGAAACCTCTACCGCTGGAATCTCGTGACCGGCACCTATTCAAGCCTCGTGATCGCGACTGCGGGCCTGCAACCGTACACTCCGACGCTCATCGGCCCTGATGGCACCGTCTATGCCATCGCTCGGGGAAAACTCTTTGCTGTTGGCTCAAGACCCGCCGTGCAGCTTCCCATCACGACCTTGACGAAAGATGGGACGGATTTGTTGTTCAGTTTTCAACGTGAGAGCCTGGATCTGACCTACATCACCGAAGCCTCCAGCGATCTTAGTTCATGGATTCATGTCGCCACCCATCCAGGTGCTCCCGGCAGCCCTGTCACCGTGACCCAGCCGATTCCGCTCGGTGCCAGCAGGTATTTCCTTCGCCTCCGCGTTTATTAGCGTCTGGCAGTCCGCAGTTTCACACCAGCTTCGCGAGCACGCCCGGCAGCGGCAGCTCGAAGAACATTTTTTCATCGGTCGCAGGATGGATGAAGCGCAGTTCGCTGGCGTGGAGGGCGAGGCGTCTGGCGGGGTCGGTTTTGGCACCGTAGGGCTTGTCGCCGACGATGGGGTGGCCCATGTCGGAGAGGTGGACGCGGAGTTGGTGGCGGCGGCCGGTTTCGAGCTTCAACTCGACGAGCGTCGAGTTGTGCGTACGTTTGAGCACCTTGAAGTGGGTGATGGCCTCGCGGGTGTCTTCGCCGGGCGGGACGCTGCGGACGCGGAGGGAGAATTCTTCGTTGAGGTGGCAGCGCAGGGTGCCGGAATCGCGTTTCATGACCCCTTCGACGATGGCGAGGTAGGTTTTGTCGAAGCGATGCCAGTTCTGCTGGAGCACGCGCTTGTAGGGCTCGGTCTTGGCAAAAACGATGAGGCCGGAGGTGTCGCGGTCGAGGCGGTGGACGATCCAGACGCGGTTGCGGGCGTCGGTGGCGCGGACGTGATCGGTGAGGGCGGCGTAGGCGGTGCGGCCGTTGCCGGAGTCGGTGGCGACGGTGAGCCAGCCGGAGCCTTTGTTCAGCACGATGATGGCCTCGTCCTCATGCACGATGCTGAGGCCGGAGGGCATGGGCGGGGCGGCCTTTTGCGGGGCGTGCCCGACCTTGATGGTGATTTTGTCGCCGGGCTTGAGCTTGTGGTCGTGTCGGGTGACGGAGTGGTCGTTCACGCGGACGCTGCCGAATTTGAGCCACTGCTTGATGCGGGTGCGCTTCATGTCGGGCCAGTTCTCGAAGAGAAAGGGCAGGAGTTCGGCGGCTTCAGTAACGGTGTGCTGGGGGGGCATGGGACGTTCATGCCACGGGAAGAAGTTGCTGGCTAAGGAAAAGCGGGATGGCACGTTGTCCTCAGACCCCAACGCGCCCCATGTTTCTGCCTCGTCACACCCTGCTCATTTCGTTCCTTTGTGCCGTCACGGCGGGCGCCGCCGATTTCAAGAAGGACATCCAGCCGATCTTGGAGAAGAACTGCTACGAGTGCCACAGCGAGAAGAACAAAAAGCGGAAGGGGGGCTTCGTGTTTGACGTGCTGGAAACCTTCAAGCTCGACATCGCCGACAACGACGTGGCGCAGATCCGGCCCGGCAAGCCGGCGGAGAGCCACTTCTTGGAGGTCATCGTGAACGCGAATCACGAACGCCACATGCCGCCGGACGACCAGCTCTCGGCCAGTGACATCAAGAAGATCACGGAATGGATCTCGGAGGGCGCGAGTTTTGACAAGGACGCGCCCAAACTGGCCGTCGCCACGACCGCGCCGAAAAAAGACCTGCCGCCGATCATGAGCTGGACGAATTTGGAGGGCAAAACGATCAAGGCGGGCTTTGTGCGTCTGGAGGGCGAAAACGTCGTCCTGCGCATGCCGGCGAACGCCGCCGAGGTGCCGTATCCGCTGGCGAAGCTCTCTGCGGAGAGCCAGAAACTGGCGCGTGACTGTGCCGCGCCGTGATCACGGTCATTTCTCCGCCAGCACAGCACTGACCGCCGCTTCCAGCGGGCGTGAGCCGTCGCCACCGAGTCGTTCGTCGAGGGCTTCGAGGCGCTGGATGAGATCAGCGACGTGTTTGCGCGGGTACATGCCGCCGGCTTCGGCGCAGAAGTGGGTACGGCAGCCGAAAGGGCGGTGCGCATAGATGGTGCAGCGGCCATCACGACCCAACAGCGGACAGGCACCATCGAGGTGCGGTTTGAGCGTCTTGCGACCACTGGCGCGCACACCTTGGGCCGAATACAGCGCCTCCCCTTTGGTGAGCAGCGGCGTTCGGCCAGTGAGGCGAAAGTGGCAGCATCCGGTGCGCATCTCGCAGGTGCGGGGCAGGGGACGGCGCTCCAGCTCGGCATAGATCGCCTCGATTTCGATGCGGTGGTCGGGCTTCGGGTTTTTCATGCGGCGTCCAGCCAGCATGGCCGTGCTGGCAGTTGTGGCACGCGATTTTTGCAAAGCGGCATTTGAGATTTGAGATTTCCCATTCCGCCCCCATCGTACGCGCCCCAGATGTCGCTCCAGCCTTTGATTCCGAGGCATCCGGGTTCAACCTTCACCCACCCGAGACCACTGAATCACGCATGAGCCTGCCCGATATCGCCGGACATGAATTGCAGGACCTGGTCGGCAGCGGGAGGTGTGGGGCCGTTTATCGAGCGGTGTCCGCGAACGGCAAGGCCTGCGCGGTGAAAGTGTTCAGCTCGATGGCGATCAACCGCAAGGCTCTGGCCACCGCCTTCCGTGCCTTGCAGCAGATGCCGCATCATCGCGGGGTGCTGCCGGTGGAGAGCTACAGTTTTGACAAGACGCCCTACTTCTGCGTCATGCCGCTGGTCGGCGTGATGACGAAGGACAGCCACGGCCGCCGCCAATGGCAGACGCCCACGCTCGAGTCTGCCTGCAATGGATTGCCACCCGAGCAGGCCTGGCGGCATATTTACGAGGTGTCCGATGCGCTGGCCTGGCTGCACAAGCACGGCATTCCGCACGGTAACCTGCGTCCGTCCAACGTGCTGCTGGAGGACGATGTGGAGTCCTCGATCCGCCTCACTGACATCGCGCAGGGCTGGGTGGGCGGCATTCATCATCTCGAACTGACGGATCACTTCGTGCATCTCTGCCCGGAACAGGCGGAGAATCCGGATGGTGTGTTCGCGGGCTACGGGCCGACGTGGGATGTGTACAGTTTCGGCGTGCTGGCGTACCGTCTGCTCAATGGCATCCTGCCGCGTGGTGCGGAAATGTGGGAGAGCGAGATCGAGCGCGCCCGGCAGCAGGCCGCGGCGGGTCTTGCGGTGCAGATCGACAGCAATGCGCTGCTCGCTGCGGTCAAATCGCAGCCAAAGGTTGTCTGGCCGCATCCCGCGCAGTCGAAATGGGACGAGCGCCGCCGCAACATCATCGAACGCGCCCTCGATCTGAATCCCGCCGCGCGCTGGGCGGACATGCGCGAGGTCGTGCGCGAGTTCGAGGTGCTCGAAGGCGACTACCTGCTGGAAGAGTCACGTGAGCAGACCGTCCGCGAGCGTCAGAAGCAGGCGAAGAAGGTGCTCACGCTGCAAACGGCCGCCATCTCGTTGCTGACCATCTTTGTCCTCAGTTTCATCTACGCCTTCGTCACCTTGCGCCGGGCACAGAAGGCCGAGAAGACCATCGACAACCTCGGCTCGAATCACAAGATCGAGATCGACGCCCGCGAAAACCGCATCGCCACGCTGACGACCGAACGTGACATCTCGCGCAGTGCGAAGGCCGTGGCGGACCAGAATCTGCAAAACTCGCAGAACGCCGTGGACCAGTTCCTCACCCAGTTGCTGCAAACACCGACGGGCAACGAGATGGAGGCGGGATTTCAGAAGGAGCAGCTCAACGACGCGCTGGCCTACTGCATGCGCGGACTGCCGGCGCTGGAGCAATCGCCCACGCTCGGGGTCGAACGGCTGCGCTCGTATGGCAACATCGGCCAGCTTCACCTCAAGCTGCGTAACAGCGTGCAGGCGGTGACCTTCCTCACCAAGGCACGTGAGCAGGCCCTCGAATTGATCAGCCAGGGGGCCGGCGAAGGCGCGCAGATTGCACTCTACCAGCAGTGGCTGGGCCGTTACAGCCTGCTGCTCTCCGACATCCGCAGTCGTGAAGGACGCCACGCGGATTCACTCACGCTGCTGAAGGACGCCACGGAGAATCTCGACAAAGGCCTGGCCGCCGATCCGAAAAACCGCCTCGCGCGCAACGAATGCGCCCGTGCGTGGCTCGAATACGGCCTGCGCACCTTGCGCAACGGCGACGTGGCCGATTCCGAGCAGGCCATGGCACGCGTGCCGGCCATTCTTGATGCGAAGCTCATCGGGCACGACCTCATCAATGACGAAAAATTCATCCTTGCCCGTGCCAAGTTTGCCAAGGGCATCAGCCAGCGTGACGCGGGCAAGACCGAGGACGCGCTCAACACGCTCATCGATTCCGTGAAGGACATGGGCGAACTCGTGCTCGGCAGCAGTCCGCGCAACCAGGACCAGGCCCTTCTTCTCGCCGAGGCCTACACCGAGCTCGCCGAGTTGATCGGGCGTCATTTCAGCGGGGCTGATGCCAGGGAGGCGCACAACCAGGCCCTGCCCATCCTGCTCGAATTGAACCGGCTCATGCCCGAGTGGGCCGAGGTGAAGTACTTCCTCTCTCGCACTTACGGTGCCCTCGCCTCGCTCGCGCGCGATGCCGGCAGTCCGTCCGAAGCCAGCAAGAAGAAACAGGACGCCATCGAGCTGGTGAACGAAATCCTCGCGGATGACCCGACCAACGCGCGCTACGGCTTCCTGCTGGCCAAGCTGCGCGGTGAATACGCCGAACTGCTGGCCGACAGCGGCAAGACCAGCGGTGCCATTCCGATCGCGAAGCAGGCCGTGGAATCCCTTGAAGCGCTCATCACCGCGCAGCCGCCGTCAGAGAAGCTCACGCCGGAGCGCCGCATGTGGGCCAGCCAGCTCGCGCAGCTTTATGGCTCGCTCGGTCACACGAGCGAAAGCGCCGGAAAAAAAACCGAGGCCAAGGCCGCTTTCGCCAACGCCGTCGCCATCTGGGAAAAACTCGCCGCCGCCATCGCCAACGACGAGGCCATCCAGGCCGGTTTGAACTGGAGCAAGGGCCGTCTCGCGAAGATCAAATGACCCTGGCAGAGAAACAGCAGTCGCTCATCGACGACCTGAACATCATCCACGATCCGCACGAGCGCCTGAACGCCGTCGTCTCACGCGGCGCGTCGATGAAACTGGATGCCGCGCACAAGATCGAGGCGAATCTCGTCCCCGGCTGCGTTTCCCGCGTCTGGTTGCACGGCGAACTCGTCGATGGTCGCACTCGTTTCGTCTGTGATGCCGAATCCCCGATGGTCAAAGGCCTCGCCGCGCTGTTGTGCGAACTCTACACCGATTCCGATCCGCAAGAGGTCGTCACCATCGATCCGAAAGTCTGGGAAGGCTGTGGTTTCACCAAAATGCTCTCGCCGACACGTTTGAACGGCCTCGCGAACATGCGGAAACTCATCCGCGAGATGGCGGAGCGGTTCGCTTGATGCTTCCCAAGAATTTTTGGAACAGAAGATAACGGAGGAAACAAAGGTCTGACTCTGCATCAATCCGGCCTCCGTTAACTTCGTTATCTCCTGTTAAAATCAGGACACTGCACTTCCCGATGCTTCGTCTCCAAAACTTCCACGGCCCCGAACTCGAACCGCATCTCGATGCGCTCGGCTCCCTGCGCATCACCGTGTTTCGCGAGTTCCCGTATCTCTACGACGGCAGCCTCGACTACGAACGCGAGTACCTGCGCACCTACCTGAAATCCAAGAGCAGTCTGGTCGTGCTGGCCTTCGACGGTGATCGTGTCGTCGGTGCCACCACCTGTCTGCCGATGCTGGATGAAGGCCCGGAGTTTCAGGTGGCCTTTGTGAAGGCCGGTTACGATCTCGCCACCATTTGCTACTTCGGCGAATCCATCCTGCTACCCGAGTATCGTGGTCAGGGCATCGGCAAGGAGTTCTTCGCTCGTCGTGAGGCCCATGTTCAAGCCTTGGGCATGAAACTCAGCACCTTCTGCGCTGTGGATCGCACCGCCCATCATCCGTTGCGTCCCGCAGGATACCGCCCGCTCGACGACTTCTGGCGCAGCCAAGGCTATGTGAAGCATCCCGAGTTGCAGGCCACGTTTGTGTGGAAGGAGATAGGTGAGGCGGCCGAATCACCGAAGACGCTGACGTTTTGGACGAAGAGGGCGGCGTGAACGGATCTCAAGCTGTTGGGTGTTCGTGTCAGATGTTCATTGATCTTCAGCCCGACGGCGATCACTCTGACCAGGCATTCCTGCCTGGCATTTTCACAACCTCCGACATCCAACGAACATGCAAGAGACAGAACTGCTAGAGCAAGTGGAGTTGCTTGCGGGGAACACGAGGCAAAAATCTTTCCGCCTCGCTGCGGAGTTCATCATCCGTCACAAGATGCGAAGAATCGTCGAGACCGGATGCTTTCGCGGACAGCCGGCCGCCACGACACAGGCGCACATCGAGAACCGCGGCCATGACGGGCAAAGCACGGTCATTTTCGCGCTGCTGGCCAGGGAGCTCGGCTGTGTCTTCGACTCCTACGACAAGGATCCCAACCATGTCGCGCGGGCACGTGAGCTGCTGAGTCTCTTCGGGCTGCAGGATTCGGCCAATTTTCACATCGGGGACTCGGTGATCGCGCTTTCCCAGCGCAGCGAGCCCATTGATTTCATTTATTTCGATTCCTTCGATCACAACCCCAACAATCCGTTGCCGTGTCAGTTGCACCAGCTTGCCGAGGTTGGCGCGGCCCACGGCAAACTCCAGCGGCCCGCTGGAATCCTGCTGGATGACTGCAAATTCGCGACCGGCGGCAAAGCCGGCCTCAGTGACCCCTTTTTGAGATCAAGAGGCTGGAAGCTCGAGTTCGACGGCTACCAGAGGCTTTTCACATGGCTGGAATGAACATTGTGCCAGCAGTGGAGTTCATCCTGCCGTCCGAATATAGGGGCTACATACCTCGGTTTTTGGGAGTTCTGCCGTCGCACTTGCCTGAGTTACATTGATAGCAGGCGGGTTGTATATTGTCGATGTGGTCCGTGCCTCCCCGAGCGAGGGGAATAATGTGATCCTTGGTCCATATGTGACGATAACGCAGATCTGGTCGCGCGGGGATTTTGCTCCAAAGGCGGTTGCAGATCGGACAGTGATCAAACATGGCCAATTTGGCGAGCCATGCGCTTTGAGTATGGCTCGATTGGCTTGCTTTCTTGCGAGCGGAGTATGCGGCAGCCCGGATTCGGCGACACGGGCGACAGTAACGGTGAATCTTACCGGTGGACGCTGAAGTCCAGATGCCGAAGTCGCGAGAACCACACTTGGTGCAGGGTTCCGCTGTGCTGCCGTTCATAGAACTTCAATCTGCCTGTTACTATCTCAGACGATTGGAGCGCTATTAGTATCATTCAAATGCCGATCCAACTCATACTTCCCAAGCGCCAGCGCCCCAAGCAAACCTGAGCGTGCTCCCAAACCTGGGGCGACGATGAAGTCGTCGATGGTACGGCCGAGTTCGGGGACGCGGAGGTAGCCGTTGTTGAGTTTGAGGAGGCGGCCGCGGATCAAGGGCAGGATGTGTTCCTGGCTCATGACGCCGCCGCCGAGGATGATGCGCTTGGGGCAGAGGCTGAGTGTCAGATTCATCAACGCATGTGCCATGACATCGGCGACTTCCTCCCAGGCGGGATGATCGGGCGGCAGGGCGTCGGCTTTGACACCCCAGCGGGAGGCGAGGGCGGAGCCGCTGACGTAGCCTTCGACGCAGCTCTTGTGAAACGGGCAGTGGCAGGCCTGCTGAACGGCGGTGGAGTTGTGCGGTGGTGGCACCAGGAGGTGGCCGATCTCGGGATGCAACAATCCGTGCAGAAGCTGGCCGTTGATGAGCACGCCACCACCAACGCCGGTGCCGACGGTGATGTAGATGAGTGGATCCGTGTTTTGTCCAGCGCCCCAGAGGAATTCGGCGAGCACGGCGGCGTTCACATCGGTGTCCCAGGCGATGGGGACGTGATAACGCTCACGCAGCTTCGGCACGATGTTGGTGAACTGCCAGCCGGGTTTCGGCGTGGAGGTGATGTAGCCGTAAGTCTCGCTGTTTTTGTCGAGATCAATGGGTCCGAAGGAGCCGATGCCGATGGCGGCAAAGGGGCCGTGCTTCGATTTTGCCATCGAGAGGAAACGAGTCACCCCGGCGAGCGTGTCTTCGGGCGTGGTGGTGGCGATGCGGGTGACTTCGCGCACGTCATGTGGCCCGGTGCCGACGGCGCAGACGAATTTCGTGCCGCCTGCCTCGATGGCGGCGATGAGGGGCAGTTCTTCGCTCATGATTGCGGACGCACGGCGGCGGAGTCACGGATGCCGAGGCTGGAGTAGATCTCGCGCGTGGCGTGGGATTTGTTCAAGGTGTAGAAATGGATGCCATCGACACCGTGATCGAGCAGGTCATGGCACTGCTCGGTTGCGTAGTGGATGCCGACTTTCTGTACGGCGGCCTCGTCACCACCGCAGCGCTGGATGGCACGCAGCAGCTTGGCCGGATAACGCGCCCCGGCGGCCAGTTCGGCCATGCGGCGCATGCCGGCGGCACTGGTGATGGGCATGATGCCGGCGATGATGGGAATGTTGATGCCAGCGAGCTGGCAGCGCTCGCGGAAGTCGTAGAAGTCGTGGTTGTCGAAGAACAACTGCGTGCAGATGTAGTCCGCGCCGGCATCGACCTTGGCTTTGAGATAATCCATTTCCAGCACGCGGTTCGGCGTGGTGGGATGACCTTCGGGGAAACCGGCGACGCCGATGCCGAAGCCGCGCGGATCAGGATGCGCGCCCGTGTCGATGAACTTCCTGATGAAGGCCACGAGATCAGCGGCGTGCTGGAAAGCATCCTTCGCACGGTCGTAGCCGGTGAGGCTCTGCGGGGGATCGCCACCGAGAGCGAGGATGTTGCTCACCCCGGCCTTCGCATAGCGTTCGAGGATGCCAGCGATGTCGGCTTCACTGTGGCAAACGCAGGTGAGATGCGGGATGGGATCGAGCGAAGTCGTCGTTTTGATGCGCACGACGAGATCGTGCGTGAGTTCACGCGTGGAACCACCTGCTCCATAAGTGACGCTGACGAACGAGGGTTTGAAGGCTTCGAGTTCGCCGATGGTGCGATACAACGCCTCCGATGACTCGGCGGTCTTTGGGGGAAAGAACTCGAACGACAGCGTGGGGCGCTGGGCTTTGAGGATGTCGGCGATGTGCATCTAGTGGTTCGCAGTACTCGGTTCTCAGTTGTCTCAGGCGATGTGTTCGCCTTTGAGCACGTCGTCAAGCGTCTGACGTTCACGCACGACAGTGGCCTTGTCACCATCGACGAGGATTTCAGCGGGCATGGGACGCGTGTTGTAGTTCGAGGCCATCGTGAAACCGTAGGCCCCGGCGCTGAGCACAGCGAGATACTCACCCTCTTTGACGAGCGGGAGTTCACGGTTCTGGGCGAGGAAGTCGCCGGATTCGCAGATGGGTCCGACGACATCGACTTTTTCGAGCGCATCGGTCGTCGGCTGCTTCAATGGCGTGATTTGATGCCAGCCTTCGTAAAGTGTCGGACGGATGAGGTCGTTCATGCCGGCATCGACGATCTTGAAGATCTTGGCGGAGCCGCGCTTCTCATAGAGCACCTTGGTGAGCAGCACGCCGGCATTGCCGACCATAAAGCGGCCGGGTTCACAAAGAATGCGCAGCCCGAGCGGCGCGAGATGCGGCACGACGGCGTCGGCGTAAGCCTGCACGGTCAGCGGATGCGTGTCCGCATTTTCCTGCCACCACGCGGAATCACCGGAGTCGAGGCTCTGCTTGTAATTGATGCCGATGCCGCCGCCGATGCTGAAGAATTCGATGCCGTAGCTCTGTTTCACCTGCTTCACCAGCGGGATGACCTTCTGCACGGCTTCGAGGAAGGGATCAACATTGGTGAGCTGCGAGCCGATGTGCATTTGCAGGCCCTTGATGACGAGATTCGGGCAGTCGGCGGCGACGCGGGCATACACATCGAGGATCTGGTCGAAATCGATGCCGAACTTGTTCTCGCTCTTGCCGGTGGTGATCTTGGCATGCGTCTTCGCATCCACGTTCGGGTTCACGCGCACGGCCACAGGCGCTTGCAGGCCGAGTTCCCCGGCGACTTGGTTGATGTAGTGCAGCTCGGCCTCGGACTCGGCGTTGAAACAGTAAATGCCGGATTTGAGGGCGTATTCGATCTCGTCGCGTGTTTTGCCGACACCGGCGAAAGTACACTTCGCGGGATCGCCACCGGCCTTGATGACGCGGTAGAGCTCGCCGGCGGAAACGATGTCAAAGCCACCGCCGAGCTTGGCGATGGTGTTGAGCACGGCGAGGTTCGAGTTCGCCTTCACCGCGTAGCAGATGAGGTGGTTCAGCTTGGAAAGAGCCGCATCAAGACGCGTGAAGTGGCCGGTGATGGTGGCCTTGGAATAGACATACAGCGGTGTGCCGTGCTGTTCGGCGAGCGACTGAAGCGGGACGTTTTCGGCAAACAACTGGCCTTGGTGGTAATGAAAGCTGTGCATAAGCGGGCCGCGTAGATAAGCGGGATTCACCCCGGCGCAACCGGCCTGCGACGCCAGAATGCAGCTACTTCGCCAGCGCCTTGCCAATTTCCTCTGCGACTTTCTGGGCCAAATGCTCGCTGCCTGCCGCTGTGTAATGCACATCACGCGGGTTCTGCATCGTGGCGAGGTGCGGGGTGATGTGGGCGTTGAGGTCGTCGATGGCGACACCGTTCTCGGCCATCACTTTGGCGGCGATGGCGTTGTATTCGGGCACCTGGCCGAATTTACGCTGCGGGTTGAGTTCGCCTTCGGGAATCGGCGTCGTGGTGGCCCAGATCAGCTTGGCACCGGTGGCTTTCAGGGTAGCGACGAGGCTGCGCAGATTGGCTTCGTAGTCTGCGGGTTCGACCTGGCGTTTGCCATCGGGCATGTATTTGAGGTCGTGGATGCCCCAGTTGAAATGAATCACGTCCCATTTGCCGGTGCCGAGCCATTTCTGGATGTTCGCGACACCGTTCTTGGTCGGACCGCCGTTGGTCGGGATACGGTGGACGTTGGCCTTGCCTTCCAGCAGCTTTCGGGTCGGCACGGTGTAGCCGATGGAGATGGAATCGCCGATGAGCAGCACCCGAGGCAGCCCGGCCACATCTTGAATGGGGGCCATGGTCGGATTCGGGGCGCGTTTGGCCTGTGGAGCTTTGGCGGCAGGAGTGTCGGCAGCGCCCGTGGTATGGATGAGGCCGAAAAGCAGGGCGAGGCAGGGCAGGGAGGTGTGAAGGCGCATGGGTGGAATGGGAAGCTGTGGAGACAGTCGAGGGCGAGGATTTCTATCTTCAGGTTATTAAACCGTTAAGGTTTATCGGGATTATCCCTTTGACATACGGTAACGAATGCGCTAGGGTTGGCGCATGAAGAAAAAAGACGTGAAGTTCCAAAAGAGGGGCCAGGACAGCATCACCGTCCGCGAGTTCTTCCAACTGTTCCCCGATGACGACACCTGTTTGGCTCACGTCTTCAAGAACCGCTTTGGCGACGGCCACGCATGCCCCAAATGCGAGCGTTCGGCCAAGTGGTATCGCATCCAAGCCGAGCGCGCCTTTTCCTGCCAGTGGTGCGGCCATCACATCCACCCGACCGTGGGAACGCCGTTTGAAGCCTCCCACACGCCCTTGCAGCTCTGGTTTTACGCCATCTACCTGTTCACCACGTCCCGGCATGGTGTGTCCGCAAAGGAGCTGGAGCGCCAGCTTGGTGTCACCTACAAGACCGCTTGGCGTATGGGCCATGAGATCCGCAAGCACATGGCTGACGTGGACGGTGACCGCATCCTTGAGAACATCGTGGAAATTGACGAGACCGTTATCGGCGGGCGTGTGGCGGGAGGATTGCCCGGCTGCGGCGAACCAAACAAGACATTGCTCTTTGGCATGATGGAACGCGACGGCGACATCATCACGGAAGTGGTTTCCGACGCGAAGCGCGAGACGCTGCTTCCGCACATTGAAAGCAACGTGGCCTCCGACGCCACAATCCACACCGATGAACACCGCTCCTATCGCATCCTGAAAACACGCGGCTTCAAGCACGAAACCGTCAAGCACGGCGCGAGGGAATACGCCCGTGGCGAAATCCATGTGAACGGCATCGAATCGTTCTGGAAAATCTTCAAGGACAGCGTTCGCAGCACGCACATGCACGTGAGCCGCAAGCACTTGAAGAAATACGCGAAGGAGTTCGAGTTCCGGCACAACAACCGGCACATCCCTAAAGAGATGTTTCCGCGCCTCGTTTCCGAGTTTTTGGCCGTTCAGCCTTCTCCATCTGCTCAAGCGTCTTGAGCAGGCGGGGCTTGTTGGCTGGCGCGGAGGATTTGCGCTCCTTGATGAACGCTTCAAGGTCGCCGCTCTCTCTGGCTTGGCGAAGGGTGGTTTTGGGCTTCGTGGGCATGGGTGCATTTTAGGGCTTGGGTTTGGGATTGCCAAGGTCGGATTGGCTCCCTACGCTCGTTGGATATGAGCGATGATCTTCCTGACCGGCTCCGACAACGCGTGTGGCAATCATTGCGCACAGACACGGTGGAATGGATAGCAGGAGGATCAGGGACAGTGCTCCTAGCAATCCTAGCGTGGTTTCGGGATTCGTGGTGGCCAGCACTAACAGACTGTTTGTCGCGACACACAGCAGAAACGCTGTTTTTATCAGCACTCGGAGCCACGACAGTCTTTGTGGTGCTGTGGCTGAACGCAAAGGAAACTTCGCGGATTGCATTGGAGTTGGCATCGGAGAGGGCTTTAAGGGTCGATGTCTTGGAGGGGGAGCTTTCTGAAAAAGAGCAGCAACTCGCATCCTTGGAAGCGGTGAGCCAAGCGCTTCAGAAGCCTGCTGATATTCTTCAGAATTGCGGCCAGCATCGCTCTGTTCTTAGTTTCCTGTTCAAATTCAAAGAGGGGGCTTTTATGGAGGTCTCGAACGAGCTTTCTATTTCTCAAGCGAACGCGCAGGGGCTTCTGCGAGAATTGGAAATCGATTTTCACCTTATCGACCGGATTGGCAAAACCGCTCAAGGCCACATTATTTATGCCCCTAACGAGAAGGGACTCGCATACGCAGGGTCTCACAACTGGACGCCCGGAAACCAGACAATGAGCGAGATTCGCGCCAGCGAGGCGGAGAGGGAATTGGAGATAGTGCGCGCTAGCTTTAGCTCCACGTTCCAACAACTGGCCGATGCCAACAATGAAACAGTAGAATTGACGAAAAAACTCGACGCGGCTAACGCCTGCATCGCTTCTTTGCAGAAGGAGCAGCAGCTTGCTCGCTTGCCACCAAAGCCTGCTGGAATGGCACCTCTTCCCGGGCGTTGAGATTTCGCTACTCACAAACCACCTCCATTTCGGAGAAGTGTTCCAGAAACGTATGCCAAAGGGATAATCCCGAGGTTTATTGACAATATTTGTGGAAATTATATAATTGGTGGGTAAATAACGGTTTAGCCAACTCTCCCACTCCATGCGTCTCTTCAAACACATCACCCTTTGCGCCCTGCTCGGTTGCACCAGCCTGCGGGCGGACGTGATCACAGACTGGAATGCTTTGATGCGGCAGACCTTCAAGGCTGAGTCCACTTCGGCGACTCCGCCCACCAACTCCCGTACCATGGGCATGATGGGAGCGGCGATGTTTGACGCCGTGAACTCCATCAACCGCACCCACACCGGCTACCACGGCTACTTCGATCCCACGACCGCTGGCAGCAGCATCGACATCACCGCAGCGGCTGCCGCAGCCGCGAACACGGTCATGCAGTCCATTTACACCGACTTGTATGGGGCTGGAAACACCCATCTGACGAACTTCACCAGCCTCTACAACACACAGATGAGCGGCATCGCCGATGGTGAGGCGAAGACTCGCGGCATTGAGGTGGGCATCGCCGCCGCGCAGGCGATGATCACGGCACGTGCCGGCGACGGCTGGAACGCGACTTCGACGTATTCGACGCAACCGCTCGGCACCGCCGGTGCCTGGCAACCTGGAACCACCGCCGGTGCTTGGGGATCCTCCACCGGCACGTTTTTGAGGTCGGAATGGGGATACGTCACCCCCTTCACCATGACCAGCGGCGACCAGTTCCGCCCCACGTCCATTGCAGGCTATCAGGCGAATGATCTCGCCTCGCTCGTCGGCAGCCAGACCTACACCGATGGCTTCAATCAGGTGAAAAGCCTTGGCGTGTCCACTGGTTCCACCCGCACCACCGACCAGACCAACATCGCCTACTTCTGGGTGGATGGCCCCGGCACGGCCTCGCCACCGGGCCACTGGAATCGCATCGCACAGACCATTTCCGCCAGCATGGGCCTGAGTGTGGAGGATAATGCGCGCCTCTTTGCCCTGCTCAATCTCGCCGAAGCGGACGTGGGCATTGCCACTTGGGATGCGAAGCGTGCTTATGACTTTTGGCGGCCCATGATCGCCATCAACACCGCCAGCACCGATGGCAATGGGGACACGCTCGAAGACGCCGCATGGGCACCGCTGATTCCCACGCCGTCCTTCCCCGCCTACACCAGCGGCCACAGCGCCTTCAGCATGGCGGCGGCGACCATTCTCGCGGAGTTCTTCGGCACCGACGACATCGCCTTCACCACAGACACCGAGTCGCCCTTCCTGCCGCTAGGCTACACCCGTGATTACACCAGTTTCAGCGAGGCTGCTGCGGAAGCCGGCATGAGCCGCATCTACGGCGGCATTCACTGGGATTGGGACAACACCGAAGGTCAGGTTCTGGGAGCGAATGTGGCGGACAATGTCTTCAACAGCTACTTCCAGCCCGTGCCGGAACCCGGCAGCGCCATGCTCATCCTATGCACGGGCGTGGCCTTCATGCTGCGCCGCCGTTCACGTCTTCTGTAACCGGGGCATTCCTGCCCCGTCTGTGGTTTGATAAGGAGGCAGGAATGCCCCCGCTACCTGCCTCAGACGATCTCCACGCTCACTTGCGCACTCGTGTCCATCGTGCCGATGATCTTCGCGCCCGTGCCGCAGCCCAGCGCCTTGTCGGCGTCGTCGGGAGAAACAATCGCCACCCAGCCGAGACCCATGTTGAAGGTGTCGAAGGCATCCTTCGGGTCCGCATGACGCAGCACCTTCTGCACCACGTCGTTTTGCCAGAAAGGAATGCGCAGGTTCGCACCGAGGCCGCGCTTCAGGAAGATGCGGCCCAGATTTTCCGGCAGACCACCTCCGGTGATGTGCGCCATGGCCTTGGGCTTGATGCCAGCGGCTTTGAGGGCCTTCGTCTGCTCATGGTAGAGCAGCGTCGGCAGCAGCAGGGTGCGCATTTCGTCCTCGCTGAACTGGAGGTTTTCCTTCTCGATGATGCGGCGCACGAGGCTGAAGCCGTTCGCATGGAAACCCGCGCTGGGCCAGCCGATGAGCACGTCACCTGCGGCGATGGTGCCGGGATCGAGCATGTCCTCCTTTTCACACGCGCCGATGGCGAAGCCGCTGAGCTCCACCATGCCTTCGGGCACCATGCCGGGCATCTCGGCCGTCTCACCGCCTGCGAGGATGCAGTTGCAGGCCTCCAGGTATTCCGTCATGCCGGCGATGATGCGGGTGATCTGCCGCTTGTCGATTTTCGGGATGCCGACGTAGTCGAGGAACATGATGGGATCGGCCCCCGTGGTGAGCACGTCGTTCACGTTCATGGCGACGAGGTCTTTGCCGGCGGCTTCGAGCTGGTCGTGCTTGAGCAGCAGCTCGATCTTCGTGCCCACACCGTCGCAGCCCGTGAGAATCATGGGGTGCTTGTAGCCGCTGAGGTCGTAGGCGGCGGCGAACAGGCCGAAGGGATTCGCCAGCTTGCGGTTGCGCTGCGTGCGCTTCACCAGCACCCCGATGTCATCAACCAGCGACGCTGCTTCGTGAATATCGACGCCGGCTTCTTTGTAAGTGTGTGCGGAGGGGCTGCTCATGGGGGAAAGGTGGCCCGCTGACTAGCCCGAAAGCCGGGACGGCTCAAACGGAAACTCATCGCTCTGAAGTGTGAAAGAGGCTGCAAGGCTGTGCTTCCCGCCTGAAACGATTCTTGCCTCGCCTGCCAAATATAATGACTGACAGGCACACCCCAGTGTGGATGATGCCCATGTCAGGCGTCATTCCACCCATTCATCATCCTTATGAAATCCATCCATTGCCTGGCTCTCATCGCGTTCACCACCGTCGCCTTGGCCGGCTGTGGGTTGTTGCCCCAAGGTGCCCAGGACTGGATGGTGCGCACTGGCATTGGCGACATTAATCGTGATGGGGATTCAGGCGGCTCCTCCTACAGCTCCAGTTCCGGCAGCTCTTCCTCTTCTTCTTGCACCCACTGCGCCGGACAGGGACAGGTCAAACGCCAGGATGCCTGGGGATCCGACTCCAACGGCCAGTTGGTCAACAAATACCACTGGGAAGTGTGCCGCTGGTGCAACGGCACCGGCGTTCGTTGAACATCGACCGGCAAAGCGGGCGATTCGTGCTTCAGGGCTTGGGAGCCAGAAACGCCTTTGGTATGACCTCATGCACCGCTCCCATGATGCGCTCCTCCACATCCGGCGCGAACTTGGTTGGACGATCATAATAAACCATCGCTCCAGCGCCTTCGTAGCCGCCTTCATCCAAAACGCGGCGCGAGGGCACATAACACGGCACGTCATTCGAGTAGCCGTTCACCCACATGCGCGCACGGTCGAACTCGCGCTTGATGCGCAGAGAGTAATCCACGGTGATCTCGCCGGGCAGGAAGACCATCGCCATGTCATCGCCAAAGCTCCAGCGCTGCACGAGGTAAGGCAGTTGTGTCGGAAGCTTCTCGCCACGGTCCAAACGGGCGAGGTTCTTCTTCGCGTGATACGCAATCGCTGGCGTCTTTGAGGCCGCCAGAGTCTCCCATTCCTCATGCGTCGGCAATTTGTCGTAGGCCAGCTCGATCTGCTTCGCCTGGCATTCTAGCGGGCCATTCACCGGCTTGAGGTCGCCTTGCACGAGGCGTTTGGCCTCGGCACCGAGATCTTCACCGTATTGTTTCACCAGTTCCATCGTGCGGCGCGGATTTGGATTCTGATCCGCGCCGCAACCGAGTGCCGTGAGTGCGATCGCTCCTGGAAACTCGCGTTGCAGCGCCTCTTGCGCGCATCCAGCCCAGTCGCCGTGGATCTCGTCGATGCCAATGGTCGTGCAATGGCAGGCGTAGCTCGTGAAAATCGCCCGCACCTTGTCGTCCGCGCCCGTGGCACACAAAACAGGCAGATCGTGATCCACCGGCTTCATGGGAAAACTGCGGCGATTCGCCGCGAAACCGACTTTGCCGACACTCCATGCCAACGTGGTCGGTTTTCGGTCCGCCAGGGCCGCCAGCACGACTTTTTCGATGTGGTCGGTCAGTTCGCGTGTGTAGCGCTCGATGGCTGGCAGATGCTCCGCCGGGATGTCCATGCCAAACAGATTCGGCAGCACGCCAATCAACATCGGCGCGCAATGCGTGTGGCTGGAGCAGATCGCGAAATGCTCGCCGATCACCTTGCTCTTCGTCGCGAGGCGACGCAGCACTTCATCCCGCATGGAGGCCGGCACGCCGCAGTTATCTACGGTGACAAGCACCGCCGGGCCTTCTTCGTCACTGCCAATCGCCAGCGCCTTGGCAAAGATATGCTGCGACACGCCGGTGTTCGGCAAACGACGTCCGCCATAGCCACTGAGGCGCACCGGATAGTCCGGCGTGATGTCCACCGAAGCCGCTCCGACTTGGCGAGTGGTGTCTGCGGCAAAGACGGCGAGTGGCAGAATGATAAGCGCGAGGAGGATGCATTTCATGAGTGGTCATCACTACGCGCGCCGATGAGGTGGACTTGCCGATGACTGCCCGCTGTCACTTGCTCCACTCCATCCATGCCTTTGCCATGCGCTGGCCGATCTCGAGTTTGGCACCTTTGCTGAAGTGCAGGTTGTCGTAGCGCTGTCCGCGCAGGTCCAGCGTGTCGATGTAGCGAAAGGTGGGATCGTTTTTCGCCAAGGCTGACTGCTGCGCACGCACGACATCGCTCTTCTCACCGCCTGAGGCAATGCCGCCGATGATGACTTTCATCGCAGCGGCATTCGACAAGTCCTTGCGCATGTTTTCGACGAGTGTGCGCACTCGCTCGCCTGATGCGGCCGCTTCGGCGGGGCTGTCGCTCTCGCCTTGGATGTAAAGCAGCGCGGCGATTTCAAAGGTGACACCTTGCGGCAGCGCTTTGACTGCCTGCTGCACGGTTTCGACGACATGGCGATACATGTGGTCATCGCGACTTCCCTTCAGCCAGCAGCTGTTGCCACCGCCGCCACGGCTGGCTTTGACGAAGAGAAAATCCTTCACGCCATTTGCGGCCAGGTGCCGTGAGAAGCCGATCTCCGGTCCCCAAAACAGAGGGTTCGCCCCATCGCCCTTTTGCGCGCGCAGTGTGACGATCTTCCCGCCGGAGTCATCGTAGAGCTTTGCCGCGGCATCACCGCTTCGTGACGAACGATTCGCCCAGAAGAAGGGAATCCGGGCATCCATCGCGTCTTTGCCCGGCGAGATGTCAGGCTCCTTCGTGTCAGCCGTCGTGCCGAGGCTGTTCGACTGGCCGGTGAGCACGAAAATCTTCACATGCTGGCCGTTTGCCTTCAGCGGTGATACGTCGTCCTGTGACCAGGCCACTCCTGCGGCCAACATCAAGCATGTGAAGATGAAATGGAAAGGCTTGCTCATGGTTTCGGCATCTCCTTCGCCAGCGCCTCGATTTCCAGGGCATTCAGAGTCCGGCGATACACACGCACATCGGACAGACGTCCGTTCAAGGATCCATTCATGCCGGTGCCGATACGCAGTGGTGCATCCGTGTCGAGTTGATAGCTCGTGACATCGAAAGCAGACGTTTGTGAAACCATCTCGCCATCGACATAGAGCGTCAGGCGATTCGCCGACTTCACGGCGGTGATGTGATGCCATGCGGAAGACAGCGTATGACCCCAGGTGGTCTGCCGACCGGCGGAGAAGGCGAAAATCTTGCCGGATGGCAGCGTGCTGCAAAACACCTGGCCGTCGTGCTCGGCCATCGTCCAGGCGCGGCGATAAGTGACATCCGGCGTGTGATCGAGCCGTGCGAGCTTCTTCCATGTGTCGCCGCCTTCATATGAATACACCTCCGCCAACGGCAGGGAACCGGCCATGAGGCGGCCATTGTGAACGGTCATGCCCATGACTTCCAGTTCCTCGCCGAGGCGGCCCACGTCGGTCCATCGGCCGACATCCTCGAAGCGAAACACACGCCCGCTGCGCCAGGTGCCGACATAGAGACGCCCTTCGTATTGCGCAAAGGAGTAGGTCTGCGTGTTGTCGCCGAGCTGGCCGCAGTCGGTCCACGTCTTGCCATCAAAGCGATGCACATGACCGCCGTCGTAGCTGCTGGCGTAGATGAAGCCGTCATACACGGTCAGTGCTTCCACGCGCTTTGGGCCGATCTCCTGCGTCTTGAGATCAGGCCCCTGCGGCACAGGTAGCGCCGTCCAGCGCGATTCACCTTCGTGGCGGAAGAACCCGGCGGGCTTGAACAATGACGAGGCATAAAGCTGATCCTTGAACACCACCAGTCCGCCCACGGCCTCCGTCTCGGGCAACTGGCCGCAATCCACCCATTTTGTGCCGCCTTCATAACGAAACACGCGCCCACCGAGCGTGGGGTTCTCGGATTCCTTCAACGAGGAGCCGCCCAGCCGATACTTGCCTGTGCCGGCATAAAGTTTGCCGTGATGCACCGCGAGCGCCGTGACCGAGTTCGATTTGTCCGGCGAGCCGCAGTCGATCCACAAGTCACCTCCGCCGTGGCGATACACATGGCCGGATTCATTCTTCCCCGGTTCACAGGTGCCCGCGTAGAGAGCGCCTTCATGCACCGCGAGTCCAAAGGCGAGCGTGGCATTGCCAGGACGCCCGCAGTCGCGCCACTCCGATGCGCGATCATCATCAATGCCGAACTGCAAGTGCCGCCAGTTCACCTGGTTCGTCGTCGCGCCCGGATTGCTCTTGAGCGTGAGATGAAACCCGCGTCGTTTCACGGGATCGTATTGGCTCATCAGATCGCCCGGCAGACGATCCGCGTTCTCTTCCGACTTCATCCACATCGACAAGGTGAAATCACCCGCGCCAAACTGCGGCGCGTCTTTGGCCGGAACTTCGAGCGCTTGGTCCGCCGCAGGCCAGTGGGCGATGAGATCACGCTTCAATTCCACTTTCCCAGCACGAGGTCGCAGATGCTTGTCGAGAAACGCATACGCCGCCTGACGCTCTGGCGCAGGGAAGGCATGACCGGCATCGGGATAACGTACCGCGAGCCGGTCCTCGGCCTGGAACACCTCGCGATACACCGGAATGGCCGCCGTAAAGCAATCGCGCACGCCGGACACCTCGAAGTCCGGCGCATCATGCAGCGGCGCGTTCACAAACACCGCGCGAGGTGCCAGCGCTGCCAGCACTTCGGTGAAATCGAAGGGAATCTTCGCAGGCACATCGCCATACACCGTCTTGATGCGCGGCATGTAATAGCGGCTGCTCCAAGCGCGCACGTCGCCGCCATTGTGCTTCGAAAAAACATTGAACCCACAGCTCGACACCACCGCCTTCACCCGTTCATCAAACATGGCCAGAAACAACGCATTGTGCCCGCCGAGCGAGTGCCCGATCACGCCGATGGCCTCCGCATCGACAAACGGCAGCGATTGCAGCACATCCACGCCGCGCCGGTGGTTCACGACGCCCTTCATCGTCGCGCTGTCATACTTCAGCGCATACGGATCGGTCTTGTACTCAACCGTGTGCAGCAGCGGATAGTCGAGCACGAGGCAAACGTAGCCGCGCTCCGCCAGCTCATGCGCATACGCACGATCCGCGCTCGCGGTGAGGCCTGCGGGCGTGTCCTTGCCCGGCGCGGAGCTTCCTGGTAGGCAGATCATCGCAGGTCGCTTGTCCGTCGCGCTCGCGCCATCTGGCACCAGCAGCCATCCCGGCAGGCGGTCACCTTGCTCGGCCAAAAACGTCACATGCTGCTGCGTGTAGTGTCGTAGCGGAGTCTCACTATCGATTTTGAGGTCCAAAGGCAGTGTGGTCTTCTCCGGCAGCGCTCCCATCACCAGCTCCATGTTCGCCCGGATGTGCGCCGCTCTTCGCGCCCAGTCATCGGACGACTTCACGGTCTTCAACGAGCCTTGATCGTCTTTGTAGTGCAGCAAATTTGCGCGGTCATCATACCAAGGCGCGGCTTTGCTCTGCGCCAGCGCCGAAACCACCGGCAGCAGCAGAGATGAGGTGAAGATGAAAGCAGTCAGTCGGTTCATAAAATAATCAGCCTTTCCGCAACGCTCCGAAGACCGTCGTCATGATGTCCTTCAGCAGGCTGCTGTCATTGGAGTGGCAAATGAAGCGAGCGCCTTGTTTGATGGCGCGGAGTTGCTGCTCGGTTTTGCCGAACCACGAGCCAGCAGGAATGTGGCGCTTGTCGGCGGCGTCGATGACCTTTTGCACGGCGGCGATGAAGTCGGGGTGGTCGTATTCGTTAGGGATGCCCATGTTCGTCGTCATGTCGTTCGGACCGATGAACAGGGCGCTCACGCCGGGAATGGCACAGATGGCGTCGAGATTGTTCACGGCTTTCACGGATTCAATCATCGGCACGAAGAGCGTATCAGCACATTTTTGCTCGATGTAGTCGCGCGTCTTGTCGCTGGGCCATTTGCCTTCTTTGATGGCACGCTCCAGCGCGACGCCTTTGAGCGGGCGATACACGGCTGCAGCCGCCAATCGTTTGATCATCTCCACATCCTCCGCATACGGAATGACCACGCCATCAAATGAATCGCACACCTTGGCCACGTCATCGGCATCGCGGCTGTGCGTGCGCGCAAGACAAGCGATGCCCTTGGCGGCCAGCGCATAGCGCAGCGGCATGAAGTCGGCGATGTCGAGCGCGTTGTGCTCCGCCGTGACGATGACGAAGTCGATGCTGCCATCAGGAATGAAGTCCACGATCGCAGGCACGACAGCGTGCTGGATCAGCGTGCCAAAGACCGTGTGGCCTTTCATCATCTTCTCTTTGAGGGTTCGGGCGGGCTTGGAGCTGGCGGGACCGTAGGGAGTCGGGTTGTTCATGGTTGGAAAGGGATACGGCTTGGCTGCGGTGCGATTATCCCCGGAAAGTGCCTTCATCGGCGACTCGTAGGTTTGCAGCGCATGTTCACCTTCCCGAGCAGCACCTCCAGCCACCACCGCCGCAGTTTTCTGAAGGCGGGGGCGATGGGTGTTGGGTCGCTGACGCTGGCGGACTTGCTGCGCGCGGAATCGGCGGCAGGTGTTCGGTCTTCGACGAAGGCGGTGATCAACATTCATCTCGATGGCGGGCCGCCACAGATGGATCTCATCGATCCGAAGCCGGACGCACCGAGCGAGATTCGCGGCGAGTTCAAATCGCTGCCCACGAAGATTCCCGGCCTGCATTTGACCGAGTTGCTGCCGCGATTGGCTGCGAACGCGGACAAGTATGTCTTCCTGCGCTCGTTGGTCGGTGCGGCGGGTGCGCACAATGCGTTTCAGTGCCAGTCGGGCTATGAGGAAAAGGATCTCGCCTTCATCGGCGGACGCCCGGCGATGGGTTGCGTGGTGAGCAAGCTGCTGAGCACTTCCAAGGACTCCGCGCCTGCCTTTGTCGATCTCATGCAGGGCCGTCCGCTCGTGCGGAATAGTGCGCGGCCGGGCTTTCTCGGCACCGCATCTTCAGCGTTTCGGCCGGACATCTCGCATCTGTTTGAGCGACAGTTGGAAGAGGGCATGAAGGCCGAACTGGCGCGTCGAGGCTCGGGTCACAATCAAAGTCTCGCGCTGACAAAAGGCCTGACCGTCGGGCGGCTTGAAGACCGGGTGTCGCTGCTGCGTGATCTCGACACGATCCGCCGCGACATCGACTCCAGCGGCTCCATGCACGCGCTGGATGAGTTCACGCAGCTTTCACTCGGCATTCTCACTTCCGGTCGATTTGCGGCGGCGATGGATCTGAGCAAAGAAGACCCCCAAGTGCTCGAACGCTACACGCCGCGCATCATTCGCCCTGCCGATGCCTTCGGCTCCATGGAAAGCCCCAAGTGCGCGCAGAAGTTCCTGCTCGCACGGCGCTTGATCGAGGCCGGTGTGCGCTGCGTGAGCATCTCCATCAGCGATTTCGACACGCACTCACGAAACTTCTCCGCCATGCGCTATCTCGGTCCGCTAATCGATCACGCGCTGCACACGCTCGTCACCGATCTCGACGAGCGCGGCATGTTGCAGGACGTGATGATCATCGTCTGGGGCGAGTTTGGCCGCACACCGAAGATCAACGTCAAAGCCGGCCGCGATCACTGGCCCAAGGTGGCGATGGGCATCATGGCAGGCGGACACCTCAAAACCGGCCAGGTCATCGGGGCCACCGACAAACACGCCGCCGAGGCCACTCAGCGCCCTGTGCATTATCAGGACGTGATCGCCACGCTCTACCATCACCTTGGCATCGACGCACGCGGCACCACGCTCACCGACACGACCGGCAGACCACAGTATCTCGTCGATCTCGGCCAGCCGATTGCCGAACTGATATGATCCCTGATTTTGGCAGGGGAATGTTCGGGCAGAGGAATGAATCCGAGTCATTCCCTTGCCACATCATTCCTCTGCCCAATCAGAACCCACGATAAGCATGAAACGCTTCCTTCTCCTCCTCAGTCTAACCATCACGATCCAAGCCGCCGAACTCCGCATCGGCTCATCCACGGTCAGCATCACGCCGGACAGGCCTGTGGCGCTCGCGGGGCAGTTTGGGACGCGCATTTCGCAAAGTGTCGAGGCACCGATCATCGCCGCAGCGGTGGCGATTGAGTCAGTGGAGGGCGGCGAGGTGGTGGATCAGAGCATTCTCATCTCCTGCGACCTTGTGGGCATTCATCACTCGGTGCTCGCGCAGTTTCGTCAGTATCTGAAGCCGCTGCTGCCGGACTTTGATGTGCGGAAGGTCATCGTCTCCGCTACGCACACGCATACCGCGCCAGTGACCTCGGAGATTCCAGAGGAGACGCTGATCACCTATCCAATCCCAAAGGAAGGCGTCATGCAGCCGGCGGAATACACCGGATTTCTTGTCGAGCGACTCTCGCAGGCCGCCGTGCAGGCCTGGAAGGGCCGCAAGCCCGGCGGTGTGAGCTGGACGCTCGGTTTCGCGCAGATCGGCGAGAACCGCCGGTCCGTCTTCGCTGATGGTCATGCGCAGATGTATGCGAAGACGAACGACGCGCGCTTCCGCCACATGGAGGCCGGTTCGGACTCGGGAATCGAGACGCTGTTCTTCTGGAATGCCGAAAAGCAGCTTCAAGCCGTCGCGATCAACGTCGCATGTCCTTCGCAGGAAGTGGAAAGCCGCAGCGCGCTCAACGCCGACTTCTGGCATGACGCGCGCGAGCAGTTGAAGGCCAAACTGAACATGTCTGACCTCGCCGTGCTCGGCTGGTGCAGCGCTGCGGGAGATCAATCGCCGCATCCACAGTATCGCAAGGACGCCGAGGCGCGCATGATCAAGCTGCGCGGCCTCTCGCGGCAACAGGAACTCGGTCGCCGCATCAGCAACGCCGTTTTCGACACGGTCGATGCCGCGAAGGCCGACATCCGGACTGATGCGCCGTTCGGTCATATCGTTGAAGACCTGCCGCTGCCGCCGCGCAAGATCCTCGAACGCGAGTATGAGGACGCGAAGAAGAACATCGCGCAATACAGCGTCGTCGAAAAGCCGGACAACCGCGTCATCACGATGCTCGCGCTGGAGAAAGGCATCGTGAAACGGTTCGAGGAAGCGGACAAACTCCCGCCCTACGACATGGAGCTGCACGTCCTGCGTCTCGGTGACATCGCCATCACCACGAACACCTTTGAACTGTATCTCGACTGGGGCATCCAGATGAAGGCCCGCAGTCCCGCGCAGCAGACGTTCGTGCTCCAGCTCACCAACGGCTGCGGCATGTATCTGCCCACCGCGCTCGCCATCGAAGGCGGCAGCTACAGCGGCCTGCCGCACGTGAACAAAGTCGGCCCCGAAGGCGGGCAGATTCTCGTCGATCAAACCGTGCGTGCCATGCATGCGCTGTTTCCATCACCGTCTGATGTGAAATAAAACATGTCGTCGCAAAGACGCGACATCCTCACCTAACCGCTAGGATTCAGGCTCGTGCCGGGCCTCGATCGCGGAGATCATGGGATGAATGTGCGGCTTTTTGCCATCGCGCGGCCTCATGATCGAGAGACTCTGTTCAAACGATCCCCACTTGATCACCTGGATGTTCACGTTGCGGACGCCCCAACTGTTCATGGATGCCTTTGATGGCCGGTAGAGGTCGATGGTTTTCGTGCCCACGAGCGCGGAGCCATAGTCGTCCACCTGATAAACATACGGCTCGCCCTCGATCTTGAACTCGGTTCCTACGGGGTAAACGGACCAGTCTGCTGCGGCGCTGCGCACAGCACCAAACTTGAGGGTGGTGCCGACGGCGCTCTTGGCACCATAAACGATGTGGTCGCTCTCGCTCTGGGTGTACGCCGTGGTCCTCACGTTGTGGAGGGAACCGGGAAGACCCACACTGGTAATCTTTCTCGATGGCACTTTTGAGGTGCTTTGGCAGGCAACAGAACCCACGCAGAGCGCGGCCAGCAGGATCAAGCGAAGTTTAATCATCATCATTATAGTTGCGGACCCATTGGCTGGTCGGCAATTCTCAGACAGTCTCACTGCCCTTGTGTTCAATCCGTCGGCCCCATGCATGATGCCGAACAGCAAGTGTCGAGACATTGTAATCGTGGCGGAAAGCAAGGCCCGCCATCTCATGACGTAGGTTCTCATCAACTCAACGCCACGCGCATGAATCCCACGACTGCATCCATCACTCAGGCCTTCAGTCCCGCTCGCGGAGATCTGTTGCGCGTCGGTTCCACGCGGCGCGGTTTTCTCCAGACTGGACTCGCGGGCTTGGCGGGCGTTTCGATGCCTTCGCTGCTCCAAACGCAGGCGCTCGCAGCAGCCACTGGACAGGCGAAGAGAAAGACAAACGTGATCCTCTTCTGGCTCTCGGGCGGGCCGAGCCACATCGACATGTGGGACCCGAAACCTGACGCGCCCAGCGAGATTCGGGGCCCTTTCGGCCACATCGCGACCAAGGTGCCCGGCATTCATGTCTGCGAGCATTTGCCACTGACCGCGAAGATCATGGACAAGCTCACGCTGATCCGCTCGGTCGATTGCAGCGCCAGCAATCACACACCGATCACCATGCAGGCCTGCAATCCGCTCGCGAAGCGCACGAACGATGGTCGTGATGGCGGCGGCTGGCCTTCGATGGGTTCGATTGCGGCAAAGTTTCGTGGGGCAAACGCACCAGGCATTCCCGGTTACGTTGCGCTGGCTGACTCACTGCCTGCCGACATCTGGGGCGCGGGGCACATGGGTGGCGACTTTGAACCTGTCAGCGGCAAGGATTTGTCCGGCCGCCTCAAACTCTCCGAGGGCCTGACCATCGAGCGCCTCGGCAATCGCCGTGATTTGCTCACGCAGATGGACGACTGGAAGCGCAGTGTCGATGGCAATGCGCAGATCGCCGCTGCGGATCGCTACACGCAGCAGGCCTACGAGGTGCTCATGACCGGCAACGCGCAACGCGCCTTCAATCTCGACGCCGAATCACCCGCGATGCGTGACCGCTACGGCCGCGACAGCATTGGCGAAAAGGCGCTGCTGGCACGTCGTCTCGTCGAAGCCGGCTCTACCTTTGTCACCGTGAGCGGTGCCTGGGGCTACTTCGATCATCATGGCGATGAAGTGAAGTGGGGCGGCATCAAAAAGGGCCTCACGCCGCTGCTGCCCAGCGTGGACCGCACGCTGCACGCCATCGTCACCGATCTCGAAGAACGTGGCCTGCTCGACAGCACGCTCATCCTCATGATGGGTGAGTTTGGCCGCAGCCCGACCATCAACAAGAACGCCGGACGCGATCACTGGCCGCGCGTGATGTCCATGGTCGTCGCGGGTGGGGGAATGCGGCACGGCCAGGTCATCGGCAGCACCGACCGCCAGGGCGGAGACATCGACAGCCGTCGCGTCGCGCCCGGTGATCTCGCCGCCACCGTGTTTCATCATCTCGGCATCGAGCAGAACACCAATTGGATAGATCCGCAGGGCCGTCCTCGACCCATTGTCGCGGATGAAGGCAAGGTGATCAGCGAATTGGTTGGCTGAGTTCGGTGCGCGAGCGCATTCTCCCGCATCTCATGAACGCCCGCCTCATCCTCGCGCTCCTCGCCACCTCGCTTCCACTTTCTGCGCACGACCTCGTGCTCGCTAACGGTCGCGTGATGGACCCGGCCAGCGGGCTCGACGCCGTGCGGCACATCGGCATTACGGGCGGCAAAATCAGCGCGATCTCCGAGACGCCGCTTTCCGGCGACAAGGTTCTCGATGTGGCCGGGCATGTCGTTTCGCCCGGTTTCATTGATCTGCACGCGCACGGTCAGACGACGGGAGATTTGCAGATCAAGGCACAGGATGGTGTGACAACGGCGTTGGAGCTTGAAGGAGGCGTCTATCCTGTTGCAGAGTGGTATCAGTCGATGGAAAGCAGCGCACCGATTCATTATGGCGCCACGGTGGGCCACATCTCGTCAAGATTTGCCGCGTTTCACCCGGAACTCAAAACGGGACAGTGGGCAAGTGGCAAGGCGCGACTCGCTCTTCTGGGCCCAAAGCCCGACGGTGCGAACAAGGTGGCAGGCGCGGTAGAAATGAAGCGCATGAGCGACGCGATCCGCACGGGGCTCGATGAAGGCGCACTCGGGGTCGGTTTCGGCATCAATTACACGCCAGCGGCCACGCCGGAGGAGATCGAGGCGCTGTTTCGCATCGCGGCGGAACGGAAGGTGCCCGCGTTTGTCCACACGCGGGCCTTTGGCATCGCGCCGATCCGCGAGGCAATCACCACGGCGAAAAAGACCGGCGCGGCACTGCACATCGTCCACATCGGTAGCAGCAGCATCTCGGATGTTCCTGAGGTGCTGAAACTGATCGATGAAAACCGCACGGCAGGCATGGATCTCACGACCGAGGTCTATCCCTACACCGCCGCGTCCACGATGTTGGAGTCGGCGATGTTTAATCCAGGCTGGCAGGAGAATCTGCGCATCAGCTACGGCGACATCGTGTGGACGGCCACGGGCGACCGGCTCACGAAGGAGAGCTTTGAGCGCTATCGCAAACAAGGCGGCTGGGTCATCATGTACATGATGAAGGAAGCCAACGTCGAAATGGCCATCGCACATCCCGGCGTGATGATCGCCAGCGACGGCGTGCCGTTTGTCGATGGCAAAGGCCATCCACGCGGCGCAGGAACGTATGCGCGTGTGCTCGGCCATTACTCTCGCGAGAAGAAACTGCTGCCGCTCATGGATGCGCTGGCGAAGATGACGATTCTGCCCGCGAAGCGTCTTGAAGGCCACGTCCCGATGATGAAAAACAAAGGCCGCATCGCCGTCGGTGCCGATGCGGACATCACCGTCTTCGATCCGGCCAAAGTGATCGACCGCGCGACGTTTGAAGCGCCCACCACGCCTTCCGCGGGCATTCCACATGTGCTGGTGAACGGCATTTTCGTCGTCCGCGATGGTGAACTCGTGAAAGATGCCCGTCCGGGCCGCGCTGTGAAAGCACGCAAATAGTGGTCCACCGAACCCACCAAAAATCATGAAACCGCTTCTGTTCTCCATCCTCCTCGCCACCACCGCCCTCGCCGATGACGTGCCGCAGTGGCGCGATCTCTTCAATGGCAAGGACCTCACCGGCTGGGTGGATGTGAACACGAGCAAAGAAACCTGGCGCGTCAAAGACGGCCTGCTCGTCTGCAAAGGCTTGCCCATCGGCGTCATGCGCAGCGAGAAGCAGTATGAAAACTTCATCCTGCACATCGAGTGGAAGCACACGCAGGCGGGCGGAAACTCCGGCGTCTTCGTCTGGAGCGAAGGGAGCACGCCTCCGAATCGACCGCTGCCGAAGGGTATGGAAGTGCAGATGCTGGAGCTGGAATGGCCCCAGCTCCATCCCGGCAAAGACGGTCAGCCAAATCATCCTGGTTATGTTTCAGGCGAACTCTTCGGCGCGAACGGCCTCGAAGGCATTCCCGACAATCCACGCGGTCGCCGCAGCATGTCGTGGGAGTTTCGCTGCAAGGGCAAGGGCGAATGGAACACCTACGACGTCGTCTGCGTGGATGGCACGGTGAAGCTTTCGATCAACGGCAAGTTCGTGAACGGCATCAGCCAGTCCACCGTGCGCAAAGGCTACCTCTGCCTCGAATCCGAAGGCGCGGAGATTCACTTTCGGAACATCAAGATCATGGAGCTTCCCGGCGGCCGCGCGACGCCGGAGCAAACGGCTCCAGTCGTCGGAAAATAGTCGCTTGGTTTGCTTGAACAGCTTCTCGACCTCATATCATCGAGCGGGATCGCGAAATGGTGTAGCATGCGTGGCCGTGAGACTCTAAAATCAAAACCATGCTGTGCTTGCCATGACTGACTACCCCGACGCTGACGAGATGGATACGCTTGAGTTAGCTTCAAGCGATTATGGTCGTGTTAATGCAATTTACGAGATTGCGCAGGCAATCGACGACAGCGGACGGTTATCGGAACTACTATCAGAAAAGTCGTGGGATAGATATGAAAGTCATGAGCCTAACACAGACCTGTTGATTCAACTGGTGGAGGATCGTCACCCAAAGATTGCAAATTGTTTTGCGTTTCGTTGCGACATCGAACGATTGGCCGATGACCGTTCCCCAATCTATTTCGCGAGTGCATTGAATTTTGCGAGACGAGTTTGGCAGGAATTGAGTTCTCAAATTCGCAAACGTGCAGGCGACATGAACCTTGGAGGCATATCCAATGAGCATCGGGGTGGGGTACATGTTTCCGTGGTCTTCGAAGAAGCCATGAGGCGTCTCAAATGGAACATCGATTTTGCAGATAGGTGGGGCGCTCCGCCGGACTACTTGATGTACAACACGGCTTGCCCGGTTGAACAGGCAGATTTTTACAATACCGAGGGTTGGCGGTGTCGCGCTGAAAGCATTAAGGCTTTAGATAGTCGTCGATGTAAACAATGTGGTCGCGGCAATGCGACGGAGTCGATCCATGCTCATCACGATGAGCCAATTTATGGTCTGCTGACGACTTCTTTTGTGAAAAATTTCGAATCAAATCGCATTTATTCGATGTGCAAAAGCTGCCACGAAGCCTTCCACAGAGAACGTCTAAAACATAGACGTGATTTCGTGCCGGTGTCGAGTGAGATGCTCGAGTATAGAAGACTTGTCAGGATTGCTCACGATAACAGCCGAGTCTGTGGATATTGCTTTGGAATCGATTCTCTGCCGACTTTTTACCAACCGCAGACTGATTACCTTCAGATACTTTCATCATAAAAGCTGCCGCAACGCGGGCTGTTGGCGGTCATTTAATCCGTGTTATCAATTCCTCGACCTTCGTCGTAATTCGCTCCTCCACGGTCTCGGTGTAAGGCGCACGATGGCCGTATTCAAACATGCCGGTCACACCCTCGTAACCGCCTTCCTTCAAGACGCGTAGCGAAGGCACATAACTGAGCAGGTCGTTGTTGTAACCACAGACCCACGTGTTGTTCCAGCCGTAGGCCGCTTTGAACTTCAGCGAGTAATCCACGACCGTCTCGCCAGTCAGCGCGATGAAGGTGAAGTCTGCCCCGATGCGCCACACTTGAACCGGATACTTCACGCGATCCGGCGGTGAGCCCAGTGTCTCATACTGCCGGATGAAGTGCTCGAACTCGCGTTTCGGCATGCCGGTGAGGTTCGGAACGCGTTGCTTCAACTCATCGAGCGGGATTCCAGGTTGCAATTCCAGTTCCGTCTCGCCCATCGCGGCACGAATCGGCCCCGTGAGTGATTTCATCGTGCCAGCGATGACCTGACGCACAGCTTCCGCCAAAACCTCGCCATACATGCCCGCCAGTTCCGTTGCTTCGACATCCTTCCCGCGAATGCGCGGCAGTGGATTCGCATCGCCGCCGCAATTCTGCACAAACATCGCCACCGAGCCTGGAAACGACTTCTCCAGCTCAAGCTGCGCAAAGCCCGCGTAGTCGCCATTGATGCTCAGGCCGCCGAGAGCCGTCGTGTGGCAGGAATAACCAAACACGATGGCCTTGAGATCATTGCCGGCCTTCACCGTGAGCACCGGCACATCCTGATCCACCTGCCCGCCGAGCGCTCGGCTTTCAGCACCGCGTGAGCGACGACGATTCACCGCCACCCCGGCCAGCCCTTGCTCAAACGCTAGCTCCGCCGGTGCGAGGTTCGCGATGGCCTTGCCGATCACCTCATCATACTTCGCATACACCATCGCCGTGTAGCGATCCTTCGCCGCCGCCTCTTCCGGCGTGAATTCATAATACAACCACAGCACATCCTCCGTCACCGGGCACGAGTGATTGTGCGACGTGTTCAAGATCAGCCGCTCCCGCGGCACTCCATGCTTCGCCGTCGCGTTCTTCGCGATCACCGCGACCATCTTGTCGCTCAGCCCCACCAAATCCGCCGTCACCAGCACCGAAGTCGCACCCGAGTCATCCTTCAGCGCCAGCGCCTTCAGCCAGATCGCATGCTCCACCCGCTCCGACATGCGCGTCTTGCCTCCATACCCCGCCAGCGGCACGGATTCGGTCGGTGTGATGTCGGCTTTCGACACGCCAGCTTGCCAGGCCGCAGAGACTGGCATCGACAACAAGCATAGGACTGTAAAGAGATGTCTCATTCAGGTGGAAACAATCCGAAGACGCGTTCCGCCTCACGCACGCGCAGACGGCGTGTATGATTCAGATCAAGAGCCTGTATGGTCACGCGACCGATGGCGGTCAATCCAGCAAGAGTCGTTCCCTGCCATTCAAAGTGCAGTGACCAGATGTGTTGACGCGGGTGAAACAAAGAGACGACCAGTCCAGTGTCAGGATCGTCGGCATGGGAGCGGTCCGACTTGTGCAGGTTGCAGCTCGGACAGGCGAGCGCCAGATTTTCAGCGGTGGTCGCACCACCGCAAGTGACTGGGACAACATGCTCAAGATGAAACGTCGCCCCCTGGAGCGATTGGCACATGCCGCAGTATTCGCAATGATGCCCGGCACGATCTCGCACCAGCGCAGCCAGGTCGGAGGGGACGCTCATGCCGGGCGCCGACCTAGAAGTTGCAGCGCCTGTGCTCGCAGGAGTGAGATCTCCTCACTGAGCGCTGCCAAAGCCGCCAATTCTTCCTTTTCGGGCGGCTGCAAGATGCCATTCGTGTTCCGATCCATGAGGCTCTGCAATTGCCGGTCGGTCTGGTCCGGCAGGCGGAAGTTGCTGATCGACTCAATCCAAGAGGCAGGAGCTGCAATGGTGGCTGGCATGAGAAAAGGTGCTGGCAGGTCTTCTTTTGTCAATGCCCCATGCGCTTCATGCCGCCTCCAGCCCCGTGAGCGTTCCCGTGCTGCTGCCAAACTTGTCGGCTTCGATGCCCATGCGTTGCAGCATGGTCACATACAAATTCGACAATGGCGGGCAGTTCTTCGGATCAAAGGCGAGGTGCTGGCCATGCTTGAAACCGCCACCGGCAAGGATGACCGGCAGATCCTTCGTCGAATGACTCGCCGCGCTGCCGAGATTGCTGCTGAAGAAGACCATCGTGCGATCAAGCAGCGTATCTCCCTCCTCCTTGGTCTGCTTCAGTTTCGCCAGCAGTTCCTGCACCAGCTTCATCTTGCCCAGTTCCACTTTTTTGAGCTGCTCGATCTTCGCCGGGTCCTGACCATGATGGGAGAGATCGTGATGCCCAATCGTCACGCCTGGAACGAGCGGCACGCTGCTCGTTCCAAGCAGCAGCATGTTCACCAGCCGCGTCGAATCCGTCTGCAGAGCGAGATGCGTGAGTTCAAAGAGCAGCTTCGTCTTCCCGAGCAAGTCGGCGGAGTTCATGTTGTTCTGCATCGGCTTGGCATCGACGTGCGGCTTCGGTTTCAATGCCCACTCCTGCGCCGTAACCATGCGCTGCTCCAGCTCGCGCACGCTGGTGAAGTATTCGTCCACTTTCTCGCGATCTCGTGCGCCCATCGCTGGAGCCATGCGCTTCGCCTGCTCGCTCACCGTGTCCAGGATGCTCTTGCCATTGCGCAAGCGGCGCGTTTGCGCCTCCACTTCATCGGGCCGGCCTTCGAGGAACAAACGCGCGAATACACTCGCAGGCCACAAGTCCGGAGGGACCAGCGCACCGCTGCGCGTCCATGACAGGCCAAAACCCTCCGCCGACAGCGACAAACTCGGCACCCGTGTCTGTCCGCCGATCTTCTCCGCCGCAAACTGGTCGAGCGAGATGCTATTGCGAAACCCGGCGCGGATTTCCGGATGCGGGGCCGCCGTGAGGAAGCTGTAGATCGAGTCATGGCTCGATCCGACATCAGGATGCGACAGCCCCGAGATCACACTGAAGTCATTCTTGAACTCCGCCAGCGGCTCCAGGTAAGGCGTGAGCGCATAGTCCCTGCCCTTCTGTTGCGGATACAAATGCGGCGTGTGCAACCCCAGCGGCGTGCAGATGCACACCATGCGCCGGATTGGCTTCACACTCGCCGCCGCACGGCCGCGCGGCGCGAAGCATTCGAGGAAAGGCAACCCAAGCGTGACACCAGCGCTTCGGAGAAAGTGACGACGGGAAAGCGGATTCGTGTTCATGGCGGCAGAGGAGCTGGTTCATGAGACAGAACGCTGGCTGCCTCCGTATCCTCGCAACCTGTCTTTCCACCGCCCCGCCTTTGAGAAACAGCTTCGTCGCTCCGTTTGGTCTCACAACCATCGTCGCTGCCATGAAACACTGCATCCCTGTCATCATCGCCTTCCTGTTTGCTCACGCATTGCCCGTCAGCGCCGAGCCGTCCGGCTTGTTTGCCCTTGATCTGCCCGAGGTCGCTGTGTCGGAGCGCGTCAGCTTTGTGAAGCGGCTGGAGGCGAACCAGCGCGAGACCTATGCCACGCTCGATGGCCCCGGCTGCATCAAGCACATCTACCTCTGTTTCAGCAAGCCGATCGTTCCGACCGCAGTGCAGATGATGAATCGCAAGATCATCATCCGCATCTTCTTCGACGACTCGCCGATCCCGCATGTCGAAGCACCGGCGGGCGATTTCTTCGGTGTGATGCACGGCCAGAATCACTATGCCATCGACACCCCGCTGCTCTCGGCGAAGCAGTGGAGCGCCTTGAACTCCTACTTCGAGATGCCCTTCGCCAGGAAGGCGCGCATCGAGTTCGAGACCGGCGGCGAAGGCATGGCGGTCTATCTGCAAGTGGACTGGCATCGCTATCCCGATCAAGAGTTGAAGGAGCAGCGCCGCTTCTGCGCAAGCTGGCGGCGCGAAATGCCGACCGCGAGCTATGGCGAAGATTTCTTCATGCTCGATGCGGATGGCCCAGGGCAGTTGATCGGATTCGTCTATGGCGTGCGGCTCATCGACAACACCGACCGCTGGAGCCACGGCGGGGCCGACAACATCTTCATCGACGGCCTTGGCGACCATCCCGCGTTCATCCGCGGCATTGGCGGCGAGGATGTGTTCGGCACGTCGTTCGGTGGCGCGCTGCATCCCCCCGAGACGCACCTGTGGTCCGGTATGCCTTACTACACGCATGAGGACACCGGTGAGGCACGCGTGGCACAGCGGCTGGTGGGTTATCGATTCTTTGTGCCTGATCCAATCAAGTGGCGCGAGTCCATCCACATGCGCTTCGGCACGATGGAGAACGACGTGTGCGCCACGGTGTATTGGTATCAAACCAAGCCGCGCCGGCCCTTCGTGAAGCTGCCGAAGTTCGAGGAGTTCCTCCCCGGCGTCGAACTCAAGCGCGGTGTCACGGACCTGCCGCTGCCCGATCACGGCTCCTGGTGGCTCAATGGCACGCTCGTGAACGAAAAGAATGCCGCCATCGACACCGCGCTGCGCTCGCCGCTCGATGCCGTTTTCAAACTTGGCGGCGAAGGCTGGGTGAAGCAGCGCAGCGATCATGGCTTCACCGACTTCAATCACGCCTTCCGTCCGCACAAACGCGGTGCGGGCGCGCATTTCACCGGCGTGGCCGCGCAGGCCGGTTGCGTGCTCGATGCTGACCGCGACATGACCGCGCAATTCCAAATCACCTGGGATGATCACCTCGTGCTGCGCGTGAATCAGGACAAACCGCTCGACCTCGGCGCGCACACGCATTTCCGCACCGCGAAGATTGAAGTGCCGCTCAAGAAAGGCACCAATCGTATCCTGCTCACCCTGAACAACGAGTCAGGCACCAATCACGGCGGCTGGACTTTCGCCTTCAAGGCCGCCACGCCGGACGGCACGGTGCTGAAGCCGAAAGCGGTTGAGTAATCTGGCTGATTGCCACGCCCTCAGTTCTTGTTCGTCGATTCACCAAACAGCGGCACGCGGCCATCGACACCGACACCCCACGGCTTCGCGCCAATCGGCAGCGCCCCCACATCGGGCGCGTCTTTGTCATCAGCGCGCATCTCATCAGGCCACTCGGCGGGCAAGGCGATGCCGGTGTTGATGGCGGGGCTGTCACCTTGCAGGCGGAGATCGGTCAGCGAGGCAAATTTCGGATCAAGGACACGATCCTGCGTGGTCCAGCCTGCTGCGTGGATTTTTTTGCTCGCTTCAAACAACGGTGAGGCGCGGAATTTAGCGAAAGGGTCGGCTTTGGAACTGTCATTCACGCCCCAGAGGATGTTGCCGCCTTCGCGCAGGCTCCAGGGTTCCTTGAGGCCGGCGAAACTCGCGCCGGGCATCTTGTCGATCTGGACGAGGATGTTGTTGAAGACATCGCGCTCGGTGCTGCGGATGCCTTGCGCACCGAGACCGAGCAGGAAGTAGTCGCGGAAGGTGGGTGTGCGGCGCAGGATGGAATTGTGATACCAGCGCATCACGGCCCAGATCGGACCGCCATGGTCGCCGACGAGATGGCCTTCGTGGTGCAGGAAGTCTCCACTCGGATCGGGTTCGGACGGCGATTGATAATAGGCTCCAGCGCGCTGGTCGATGACGTTGCGATAAATGTAGGCTCCCGCACCCGGATCGTGATCCAGCGGAGCCTCGTCCTTGTCCATCTCATGCTGCGTGAAGTGGCTGAGAATGCCGCCGATGCGGTTCTGGAAGATGTAGAGCGTGTGATCCCGACGTTTCGGGCCGACCTCGAAGCCGTCGTCGTTGAAGTTATCGATGAAACAGTGGTGCAGTTTCAGATTTTTCGCGAAACGCAGGAAGGCGAAATCGTGGTCGTCGGTGAACTCACAGTTCGCGAACTCGATGTTCTCGTTGATCGGCTGGTCGTCGCGCAGCACGATCTGGTAGGAAGCGGTGCCACGGTATTTCATATGCGCGCGCCCAGTCCACGGTGCTGCGAGGCCGCGCATGGTGCTGTGGGTCATGGTGATGTTTTTCGAGGCATTGATGAGCAGGCCCGGATTCCCGCCGAAGATGGCGCAGTGATCGATCTGGATGTTTTCGCAGCCGTAGATGCTGATCATCGGACTGCCGGTGGCTCCGCGCAGGATGAGATTTTGCAGACGCACATGCTTGATGCCGGTGAGGCGCAAAACATCGTCGCCAAAGCCGAGCGCAATGATGAGCGGCAGCTTGCGCGGGTCCGTCTCGCCGCGATACGCGCGGTTGCCGAGACCGTCGAGCTGGTGGTGCGCGAGCCGGATGTGTACACGCCCCGTCTCGCGGTCAAACCACACGCCGGGTCCGCAGTAGAAGTCAAAATCCTCCTTCTTGCCCTTCACCCACAGCTCGTTCATGGAACGTAGATCCTTCAGCGAGCGGTAGCCATGCAGCGGCACCATCGAATCCGCGAAATGGCCAAGCGCGAGCGGCCGCTGCTCCTCAATGCCCCACATCGGCTCCCACGCGGCCGGGAGGAACTGATGCGGCACGCGGCGGTCATCCACATCCGCAAAGCTCCGTGTGGAAACGAACTCGCCCTCCGCACCGCTCGACAGCGGCTCCCAACTCGACGCAGGAGTCTCCTGAAACTCGCGCGCGCTGCCGTCGATCACCGCCAGCTCACCAGGATACGAAGCGATGGTGATCGGCTGCTCCGGCGTGCCCGATTGCGTGAGTGGGACCTTTTCAAAATAGGTGCCGCCGCGCAGATAGAGCGTGTCACCCGGTTTCAATCGGCGCAGCGCATGACCGAGCGTTTTCCACGGTTCCTGCTCGGTGCCCGCCTTGGCATCATCACCACGCGTGGCATCGACAAAATGCCGCGGCCCCTTCGTCAGAGCCGACTTTGAGACCACGGGCAGCGGTCGCATCGCTGGATGCGTTTGCGCGTGCAGCATGCTGTTGAGGCACAACGCAACGATCAGAGCTGTAGCGAGTGTTTTCATGGTGCGACGGTTCATTTGTTCTGAAACAGCTCACTCGCGACGACCTCGTGGATCAGCATGCGGAAGCCGAGATTCTTCGCTTTGGGCTTTGCGACAATCGACAATGGCTCCACGCAGGAAATGGCAGCGGTGGGTGTTCATGTCACCCAAACGGCGGGACTCGGGGCGCTATCTCAGAGCTATGAATTAAAAACACCGCAGGAGATAGAACTCATCTCACGCGTGTCTCCAGACTCTTGCGGTGTGAAGCTCAGCATCAGAAAACCCAAGGCTTGACCTCCGGCGACATTTTCGCTTCCATCGGCTCATTCATCCAAATCCTTTCCTTTCGTCCGCGCCCTCTTTTTCCATCAACTCAACACTGCCAATCCACAAAGAACTGTGGACGAATTAGATTCGCACACGATTTAATGAGGCTAAACAACGTTCGGCCAACAACAAGACGCCTCCATGCTAATCATGCTCGCCAATATCGGTGTCCCCATGTTGTTCGTGCATATGCCGACCATTGCCGCCGCCCTGTTGCCCATTATCTTGGCTGAGTCTTGGATTGCCAAGCGCACTTTTCAGACGACTTGGCGGAAGACGCTTCCAGCAGTATCCGTGGCCAATCTCCTTTCGATGGTCTTGGGTTTTCCGCTCATGTGGTTACTCATGGTCGGCGGGATGTTCGTCTTTAACACTGGAGCTGCGCTGGGGCTTTCGACCACCGGCCAGAAGATCTACGCCGTGACAGTTCAGGCTCCGTGGCTCATCCCGTATGAGAAGGACATGTGGTGGATGATCCCCTGTGCGGCTATCACTTTGATGGTTCCAGCATACTTCATGTCAGTCGTGGTTGAGCGTTGGTGGCTTCGGAGATCGTGGCGTGAGTTTCCCCGCTCGGCTATATACCGATATTCATGGCTGGCTCACATCGCCTCCTATGGCATCCTCATTCTCTTCTGGCTAATCTGCCTTGGCCGGGACTTCAGAAGGCACAACGAGGCGAAAGCCAATCAAAATGCAGGCAGCATCCACGGCCACCCATGAAGGCGGACAAACCGGATACAGGCAACGGCTCGAATGGCATCTGTCGTGTCATCGACGCTTCCCGCTCGCCGCCTGATCCGAATCGTTAGGTCAGAAAACGTTACCCAGGAGAAGAATCCAATTCCCGCATCACGGTCCCTCCATGATTGATACAAGCTTCAATATGTATATCGACGCCAATGGCGGGGATCCTGATGCCACCAGTCCCACATTGCGACGCTATCACAAACTTCTTTGGAGCAAGTCCTTGCCGAGTGGTGACTTCTTCGACTTGCGAGATGACAAGCCTAGCTGCTACCTATTCCACAGCTCTGCATTGGGCGACTTCTCATTGGGGAGCGACGCCATCACTCACTCCTACAAAAATCAGACGAACAAGAAGTGGCTTACCACGCAAATTCCGAAGGAAGTGCAGGAGCTATTTGATCATGGTTCAACAATAGGTGCGTACCTCATTTTCCCAACAATCAGGTGGAGCGAAAGCACACAATAAATCAGGCCAGAGGCATATCACGGCTCATTGACGACCGATTCGACCTGACCTTGGAGTGCATCAAGCGCTTCTACATCAACGAGCCAAGTCCATTGGAGGAGGCCCTGAGAAGATATGCTTCGTTTTTTCGATTGTTTGAGACATTCGAGGGCTACGTTCAATTCTTCCTCCTGAACGACTTGGTGGATGAGCAAGGCGACGTGAAGTTCTACTTACCGTTCGAAGACTTTCAGTCCACACCGAAGTTTAAAGATCAAGGAGATTACCTCATCTATAAAAGCAGGGTGGAATCGTTCATCAATTCTCGCAGTCGGCGGATTGAAGAATATGCTGGGCGACTAAAGAACTAACGGGGCTGTTGTGTCGGCCCTGCTTTCCGTAACTCCAACCCGCCATCCCGTCTCTTTGCTCACCCCCGCCCCGGCGGTCGGCACAGCTTAGACGTTGAGCCGAGCAAGCAAACGGGTCACTTCCTCTGAAACAACTCACTCGCCACGATCTCGTGGATCAGCGTGCGGAAGCCGAGATTCTTCGTTTTGGCCTTCGCGACGATGGCGTCGATCTTCGCATGGTCGATGCGCTGGGGCGGACCGCCGGTTGCGTAGGTGATGAGTTTGGTGGTCAGGGCGCGGGCGATTCGATCTGTGTCGGCGAGCAGCAGTTGTTTGAACTCGTCGATGTTCTTGAAGGCGCGGCCATCGGGCAGCACGTCGGCGGGATCGACCGGTTTGCCGGTGCGGAAGTTCGCGGGACGGCCATCAAGCACGTATTTTTCGCGGTAGCCGCCGATGACATCGAAACTCTCCAGCGCGAAGCCCGGTGGATCGATTTCGACATGGCAGCTCGCGCAGGATTCGACCTGACGATGCTTCGCGAGCTGCTCGCGGATCGTGGTGGTGCCGCGCGTGTCGGGTTCGAGCGCGGAGACGTTTTCTGGCGGCGGTTTGGGCGGTGTGCCCAGGATGCGGTCCAGCACCCATGCGCCGCGAATCACCGGCGAAGTGCTGGTGCCGTTCGCGGTGACCTTCAGCACGCTCGCCATCGTCAGCAGGCCGCCGCGATGACTTTCCGGTGCGAGTTTCACCTTCTGAAACTCCCAGCCGCTCACGCCGTCGATGCCGTAGTGCTTCGCGAGGCGGCCATTGAGCATGGTGAAGTCGGATGCGATGAAATTGGCGATGCTGAGGTCGTCTTTGATCACTTCGTCGAAGAACAGCTCCGTCTCACGTTGCATCGACGCACGCAGCATCTCGTCGAAATGCGGATACACGATGTGGTTCGGCATGGTGAAGTCGAGTTCGCGCAGATTGAGCCACTGGCCGGTGAAGTTCGTGGTGAAGGCGGCGGCTTTCGAGCTTTTCAACAGGCGCTCGACTTGCGCGTGCAGCGTCGCGGGATCGCTGAGCTTGCCTTGCTCCGCCAGCGTGAGCAGTTCTTCATCCGGCGTGCTGCTCCAGATGAAATAGGAGAGCCTGCTGGCGAGTGCGGGAGCATCCAGCTTGCCCGGTGCTTCACGCAGAAACAAAAACTCCGGCGCGATCATGATGGCGCTGAGCCCGACGCGGATGGCTTTCTCAAACGACTGCGGCTCGGCCAGTTTCGCGGCCACGAGATTGAGATACGGCTTCATGTCCGCATCCGTGACCGCACGCCGGAACGCGCGGCGGGCGAACTTCCGCAGGATACGATCCGCATCGGCCATCGGCGCGTCCGAGATGACCTCCACGCGGTCGCTTTGATTGTAGATCGGCGATTTGCCCTGCTGCATGTCACCAAACAGCCTGCGGTGACTTTCCGGCGGCCAGGTTTCATTGAGTGGTCCTTCCATTTCCACCCAGTCGATGGCCACTCCAGGCCCGTCCCATGCCTCGGCACCAACTTTGCCCACCGTTTGCGCATTGGGCAGATCATACGGCAAAATCGTGATCGAGGTCTTCGGTTCCATCTGATCAGTGAACTCAATGATTCGCGGCTTGTCCGCCGGAGCGTCATAATAGCCGACCAGACGCGCCTTTGGCCCCGCCATGCCACCACCGCCGCTTTTCACGCTGAAGGTCACCGGCTTGCCCTCGCTCTGCACGCCGGACACCGACATGCGGAAACGATACGTGCCGCGCTCGGCGATATAAAACAGTGTCGCAGCCACCCACTGCGACGACGAGAACATCACCACGCGCTGTTCCTGTTTGCGAAAGACCTTCTCGGAGTTGGCCTTCACCTGATACGCCGCCTCCAATCCAACGCGCTTCTGCTCCAGCTTCGGCGGCTTCGGACGATTCGTGATCGCCTGATCCAGCGCTGCCTCCGCCGCGATGAGATACTGATCCATCAGGAATGAAGAGGTGTGCAGCGCATCGCCGACATTATCAAAACCATTCGCCGAAGTATCCAGCGGCAGCATCGTCTGCAGCTTCGCCGACGTGCCGAGGAGATCATTCACCGTGTTCTCATACTCTGTGCGATTCAGCCGCCGCAGCACCACGCGGCCTTCCTTGGCCGTCACCGCGCTGACTTGAGCACTGATCCAGTCGGTCAAAGCGTTCGCCTCATTCTCGGGCGGACGCGGCTTCGACTTCGGCGGCATGTCGCCGCTCTCAATCTGCTCCAGCACCTTCTCCCAGCGCGCACGTCCTTTTGGATCTGCAAAGTCAGCCGACAGCTCATCCACCCGCCATTTGCCCTTCGGCTTCTCGCCGCTGTGGCATTTCGTGCAGTGCGCGTCAAAGAACGCCGCGTGTGGTGCTGCGCGCAGATGCTGCGCAGCGATCACCACAAAGAGAAGCAGGCGTTTCATGCGGGTAACACGTTCACCGCGCCATCAATCCATCATCCCGGTGCAAAGTGGCCGCGCAGCAGCCCGTACTGACTGCCACTATGAACGCGCTCACCCTTCCACGCCTTCTCGTCGCAGCGTCGCTGAGCCTCACGGCGCTTCAGGCCAAAAGCCCTGACACCAAGGCTGCTGCCACGGCCATCGATGAGATTTTAGCCAAAGACTGGGCGAAACATCAGCTCAAGGGCAACCCCATGAGCGACGACGCCACGTTCGTGAGGCGCATCCATCTCGACATCATCGGCCGCATCCCCACCACGCGGGAAACGGAGGCATTTTTGGCTGACAAGGCACCAGATCGCCGCGCACGGCTCATTCAGCGGCTGTTGAACACCGAGGCGCATGTGCAGCACACCTTCAACTACTGGGCCGATGTGCTACGCATGAACCAAAACGGCGCGACGGGCGTCGGCTATGCGAACTTCATCAAAGACAGCCTCCGCGCCAACAAACCCTATGACAAGATGGTCGCCGAGATGATCTCCGCGCAGGGCCGGCCGTGGGAGAACGGTGCCATTGGCTACTACTACCGCGACCAGGGCATGCCGCTCGACAACATGGCCAACACGGTGCGCATCTTCCTCGGCACGCGCATCGAGTGCGCGCAGTGCCACAACCATCCCTTCGACAAATGGACGCAGATGCAGTTCTACCAGATGGCCGGCTTCACCTATGGCGTGCAGGGCCAGAACTACGGCGGTGTGCTCGGTGACACGGCCAGGATTTACGGCGAAAAACAAAACGAACTTCGCACTGCCAACAAGGCCGCCAATCCGGAGCCACCACGGCCCAAGCGCACGAAAGACATGACGCCGGAGCAGTTCACCGCGCTGGAGACCGAGTACAAGGACAAGATGAAGGTCGTGCTCGCTGCCCGTCAGGAACACGACAAAAAACTGCGCGACGAGAGCTTCTACTTCCGCGAGGCCATGCTGGAGGCCCGCAACAACGTCCGCGACAACGCGCTGACGTTTGATGAGAAGCGCAAACCCGCGCTGCCCAAAGATTACCAATACCCGGACGCCAAACCGCGCGCTCAGGTGGCGCCCGCTGCCATGTTCGGCCACGAATGCACGCCGCAGCCGGGTGAGACCGCATTGCAGGCCTACGCACGCTGGATGACCAGCAAGGACAACCCGCGCTTCACCACCGTCATCACGAACCGTCTGTGGAAGCGCGCTTTCGGCCTCGCTCTCATCGAACCGCTCGACGAGTTGTTTGACACCACCACGCCGATGGTTCCGGAACTCCAGCCGCATCTGGAAAAGCTCATGCGCGATCTCGATTACGACATGCGCGCCTTCCTCGCCGTGCTCTACAACACCCAGACCTACCAGCGCCAGGTCACGCGCGAGGAGCACGCGCCGGGCAACGTGTATCACTTCACCGGACCGCTGCTGCGACGCATGAGTGCCGAGCAGATGTGGGACAGCTTCATCACCCTCATCAATCCCGATCCCGACATGCCCAATACGCTCGCCCGCGAGGCCGCGCAGCAACTGGTGCTCCAGGCAAAAAAATCCGTCGATGCCATCAACACCATGCAGCCTGAGGAAGTCCTCACCGGCATGCAAAAGGCCGCGGACATCTACAAAGGTCAAAAAGAGGCCATCGCCAAACTCCAAACTCAAATCGGCGAGGCCACACGCAAATCGCAGCAGGCCGAGGCGAAGGCGAAAAAAGCCGTCGGTGCCGAAATCGAACCCGCGAAGGCCGCCGCTGTCGCCGCACGTGAGGAACTCCAGAAGATCCGCCAGGAATACCGCGCCGTTACTCGCGACGCCCGCGCCATCGTCACTAGCGATGTGCTCATCCCCTCTCAGCAGCGCCTTTTTGCCAAAGTCACCGGCAAGCCGCTCGTCACCGCCTCCCTCACCACGACCTCCAGCGCAGGTGGCGAGAGCATGATGATGATGTCCGGCAACTCCCAAACCATTCGCATCCCCGGTTATGATCCCGTCGTGCTCACGCCCGAGGAGAAAAAGGCCGCCGAGAAGAAGCGCCACGCTGCTTACGCCATCGAAGCGGACTACTTCGGCATTCCTGAGAAAGAACGCCCCGCCTACTACCGCGCGCGCGATGACCAGCAGCGCAACTCCGTCCGCGCCGCTGAAATCCAAAGCCCGGCACCACGCGGCCACTACCTGCGCGAGTTTGGTCAAAGTGACCGCGAGACCATCGAAAACGCCAACCACGAAGCCAGTGTGCCGCAGGCGCTCGCCATGATGAACGGCAGCCTGCTGCCGCAGATCACCAGCAAGTACAGCCAGCTCATGCTCTCCGTGAACAAGGCCCCTTATCCCGATGAAAAGGTCGAGGCCATCTACATGACACTTCTCAGCCGCAAGCCCACAGCCACCGAACGCGACACCTGGCTCCAAGCCCAGACCAGCGGCCTCACCGGCATCGAAGATCTCGTTTTCAGCCTGCTGAATACACAGCAGTTCATCTTTGTGCAGTGATCACGCCAAAATCTCGCGCACGACCTTCCCTTTCACATCCGTGAGGCGAAAATCGCGGCCACCGTGACGGTAGGTGAGATGTTCGTGATCGAGTCCGAGCATGTGCAGCATGGTGGCGTGGAGATCGTGGATGTGGACTTTACCATCGACGGCTTCGTAGCCGAGTTCGTCGGTCACACCGTGGATGTGGCCGGCTTTCACGCCGCCACCGGCCATCCACATGCTGTAGCCTTTGTTATTGTGTCCACGACCGTCCTGACTGGCGTCATCGGGCGTGCGACCAAACTCGCCGCCCCACAACACGAGCGTGTCATCGAGCAGGCCGCGTTGATCAAGGTCTTGCAGCAGTCCAGCGATGGGTTTGTCGATCTGCGAGCAGTTGCGAATCATGCCGCTGTAAAGCGAGCCGTGCAGATCCCACTCCGAATGACTGATCTCGATGAAACGCACTCCCGCCTCGGCGAATCGACGCGCGAGCAGGCATTGTTTGCCGAATGATTCCGTGGGCGATTTGTCCGCACCGTAGAGTTTGAGCGTGGCGACGCTCTCGCCGCTGAGATCCATCACACGCGGTAATTCACCCTGCATGCGAAAGGCCAGTTCGTAGGACTCGATGAGGCCTTCGACGCGTGGGTCATGCGTCTTCGCGAACAAGTCGCGATTCATGGCTTGAAGAAGGTCCAATTGTTCGCGCTGAGCTGAGGCGCCAAGGCCGGCGTTGCTGATGTCATTCAGCGTGAGCTTCGCGCCGGGCTGGCTGGCATTGCCGAGCATCGTGGCGGAGCACGCGGCGGGTAAAAAGGCGCTGGAATAGTAGCGGATGCCGCCGAGTGCGGTGAGCGGATTGATGGAGATGAAACCGGGCAGGCTGGCATTCTCGGTGCCCAGTCCATGCACCGCCCACGCGCCCATGGAAGGCCGCACAAACTGAAAACTGCCGGTGTGAAGCTGTTCCAGCGCCTGTGGATGATTTTCATTGTCCGTGCTCATGCCGCGCAGCACACAGAGCTTGTCCGCATGCTTCGCCGTCTCCGGCAGCAGTTCGACGATGTCGATGCCGCTCTGCCCATGTTTCGCGAACTTCCACTTCGACCCCAGCAGCTTCGTGTTCGACCTGCGGCCGGTTTTGCCACTCTGCGCGGTGAGTTCCGGCTTTGGATCAAAGGTCTCCATCTGCGACGGCCCGCCGCGCATACAGAGAAAGATCACGCGCTTTGCGGTGGCGGGGAAATGCGTCGATTTCACCGCCAGTGGCCCCGCGGCATCCTGCGCCGCGCTTTCGGCAGCCATGCCTGCAAAAGCGAGATAGCCAAAACCCGCCGAACTGTGGCGGAGCATGTCACGACGAGTGAGAAAGGAAGTGTTCATGGCAAGATGCGAAACTCGGCGGAGGCCATCACCGTCTGGCAAAGCGTGGCCCAGGCTGTTTCCTGGCCGTTGGAGACAAAACGCAGCGCGCGCTGCATTTCCTCACTCGTCGGCGCACGGGCAAAAGCGAGCGCATAGAGGCGCTGGATGCGCTCGCGGTCGTCGCTGCTGCCAGAGAGGAGGCGTTTTGCCGTGTGGCGCGCTTGTTCGATCACCCATGGGTTGTTCATCAGATAGAGCGACTGCGCGGGCAGAATGCTCTCATCGCGTTGTGCCACGGGACGTTCAGGCGCGGCGAAATTGAAAAGCGTGAAGATCTCTGGAAGCGTACCGCGAATGACCGGTAGATAAACGCTGCGGTGCGTGCTCACGATGGCGGATGCGGTGAGGAAGGGCTTGAAGGTGTGCAACTCGGCCTCGCGCTGCGGATTGAATTGATCCAAAAACTGCCGCTGCGGAGGATACGGATCGAGTTGGCCGCTCAGAGCCAGCATGGAGTCGCGCAGCACCTCGGCCTCGATCATGCGTGGCGTCATGCGCCAGAGATAGATGTTGTCCGGGTCTGACTTGTCAGACTGGTCCGACGCGTCTGACGATCTGCGGTAAGTCTTGGATAAAACAATTTCTTTGATGAGCCGCTTCACCGACCAGCCGCCGTCCATGAAGCGCACCGCCAGATGATCCAGCAGCTCGGGGTGCGAGGGCTTCGCGCCACTCACACCGAAGTCATCCACTGTGGTCACGAGCGCGCGGCCAAAGAGCTTCTGCCACACGCGGTTTACCATCACCCGTGCTGTGAGCGGATTGTCACGATGCGTGAGCCACTGCGCGAGCTCCAGCCGTCCGCTTTGCTTCGGCGCAGGCGCGGACACAGCCTTGATGGCGATAACTTGGAGAAAACCACGCGGCACGGCATCGCCAAGGTTCGTGATCTCACCGCGAATATGAATGCGGCTGTTCTCGATCTTTTCGCGCTCACGCGCACCCATCGCCCATGCGGGCTGCGGGGGCGCTGCGTCCTTCATGGCTTCCACGCTTTTCTCCAGCACATCCACTTTCACATTCCAGTCGGCCACCTTGGCCTCCATCTCGGCAATTTCAGCGGCGAGCTTGTCCTTCTCGGCTCCACTCACTTCACCCAGCCGACGTTTCATCTCCGGGATGCGTTTGGAAACACCGTAGCGCGCAGAACGCGCCTCGTGCATCGCCAGCGTCTCGGCATCCAGTTTGTGAAAATACTCCAGCGCGGCAGGTGCGAGTTTTTTCGCCTCATCACCCAGAGCATGCCACTCCGTGTGATGAAATGCGGTCGCCTTGATGCCACGCGTGCCATAGCCGTAAAGTGGCTGCGTGCTGCGCAGGATGCCAGCCAGCGCATAGTAGTCCGCCGTGGGGATGGGATCAAACTTGTGGTCGTGACAGCGCGCGCAGGCCACGGACAGGCCCAGGACGCTGCGGCTGATCGTTTCGATCTGCTCGTCGATCACATCCATCCGAAATATCTCCGGCTTCGATTCCTCGTAGGACTTCGCGCCTAGCGCCAGAAAGCCAGTGGCGGTTAGCATCTCATCGCGCTGCGCCTGATGCTTCGACGCCATCAAATCTCCGGCGATCTGCTCGCGAATGAACTGGTCATACGGTTTGTCCGCGTTGAACGAGTCGATCACGTAATCGCGGTAACGCCATGCATGGTAGAAGATCACATTGCGGTCGCGGCCGTTGCTATCCGCATACCGCGCCGCATCCAGCCAATGGCGGCCCCAGCGCTCACCGAAATGCTTGCTGGCGAGCAATTGATCGACCACGCGCTCGATGTTTTTCATCTCAAACGCCGCCGCTTCTTCAGGCGAGGGAGGCAGGCCCGTCAGATCGAAGTACAGCCGCCGCACGAGGCTGCGTGGATCGGCAGCGCCATTCGGCGTGAGTTTCTGCTCGGCGAGCTTTACGCTCACCAAGCTGTCGAGATCATCCTGCATCGCTTTCGGTGGAATCAGCGACCACAGCTTGCGGCCTTCCTCGATGCTCATGCCGCCAGCGTGAGCGAAACTCGTCGCCAGCACGAACACCACGCCCAATGGAACCTGCCAGGTCATGGAGCTGTTGTTTTGACCTCAGCCGCCATCTCCAGCAGCGCGTTCATGAGCTTCACGGAGGCCTGCGACTCGGTGTTGTTCGTGCCGGGCCACGTTTCGTAGCCGCCGAGTTCAAAATGACGCGGTGTAGGCATGTAGCCGTAGTAGCCGTGCGCCAGCTCGACCATGAACGACTTCGCGAACGGGCTGCGCTTTCTGAATTCGACGCCGGTTTCGGCAAAAGTTTCGCAAGGAGACGAGCCGACGCAGATGTCGCCAATGCGGAGAATCTGCGCGGGGAATTTCGTCTCGGGGCTGGCCTCGGCGAGTCGTTGCACGCGGCCCGCATACGCCAGCGGCAGATCGGCCTTGCCGCCTTGGATGCGCGGAGCCTTCGCCTCGGTTTCTTTGGCCCAGGCGATGAGTTCGTCCGGGATTTTGCGCCACTTCACATCGAGTTCACGGTAACGCGAAGCGAGCGGGGCTTCGCTCTGCCACGTCACCTTCGCGAGAGCGCCGTTCACCTTCGCGGCCACGTCTTCAGCGACGTATTGCATCTGCTCATACGGCTGTTTGCGCGGCTGCGGGTTGCGGAAGTTGATGTTGTTCGCGTCGCCGCTGGTGCCGTTCGCCATCATCGCGACGAAGGGCGGACCATTCGCGCCATCGGCCTGGAGACGCTTCAAGGCCTCGCAAAAGTAGCCGTAGTAGTCGGCGGAGATATGAGCACTCCCCACGCCGCCGACGTAATGCAGCGAGTAGGCCGAATAGACGGAGATCAGCCGACCACCGGGCTCACGCAATGCGAGGAAGCTCACCGTTGGATCAGGCTCGCCAGCCGGTTCGACGAGCGCCGGATTGCCCGCGCCAGGATTCATCTTCACCTTGTCGATCTTGCCAAAAGGGTTCGGAGGCATGGAACCTTCTTTGAGGAACCAGCGGCGGATATGCACATGCTCCGGCACATCTACCGTGCCGAACGCGATCTCCGCCGGGCGCAGCAGATGGATGGCTCGACGCACGCCATCCGCGATGCGGCGTGCGACGAACTTTTGGTAATCGGTCAGCTCCAAATCGGAGAAATAACCGCGCACCGGGCCGCCGAGGGCGTTCACGGCGGAATGCGTGTGCGTGCCGGAAATGAGCACGTTCGCCGCCGGAATGCCCGTCTCCGTCTCGATGAACTCGCGTGCTTTCAACGACACGCTGCGATGCAGCCCGAGCAGATCGCACACCACCAGCACCAGCTTCGTCTTCCCATCATCGAGCACGAGGCAGCGCGCATGAAGCTCATCATGGATGTGCGTGCATGGAAACGGCGCGAAACCGCCCACGACCTCGCCGCCGAGCTCCGGCGTGATATTGGACGTGGCCGCTCCCGCCATCAGCGGAGCCTTGGGAGCATCGGCGGCGAAGACGGAGGCGGTGACGAGGAAGGCGAGCAGGAAAGTGCGCATGGAAGCAATACAGCGCAGCCACGGCTGTTTTGTCGCGGTTTAGCGAACTACGCGACTCATCCAAACAACGCCATCACCGGCTTGCCGCCGTCCACCATAGGGATCGGACGGTTTTCGCGATTCATGAGCATGAGATCGGGATCAATGCCGAGGGACCAGTAGATCGTCTTGGCGAGATCTTCGGGCGACACCGGCTTGTCATCGGGATAGGCGGCTTCTTTGTCCGACTTGCCGTAAACGATGCCGCCGCGCACACCCGCACCGGCGATGAGCGCGGGGAAGCAGGTGCTCCAATGGCCGCGGCCCCAGGTGGCGTTCGGGATCGGCGTGCGGCCCATTTCGCCGATGGCGATGACGAGTGTCTCATCGAGCAATCCGCGTTCGTCGAGATCGCTGAGCAATGCGGAGCAGCCTTGATCAAACGTGGGCAGCAGGTGATCGCGTACATCATCGCTCGTGCGGTGCGAGTCCCAGTCGTAGCCGGTCACGGAATCGTAATGCACCGTGACGAAGCGCGTGCCCGCCTCGACCAGGCGACGCGCCATGAGACAGCTTTGACCAAAGAGATGCCGCCCGTAGCGGCCGCGCATCGTTTCGGACTCGGCTCGGATGTTTAGCGCGCTGCTCGTTTTGTCGGAGGAGATGAGCGCCATGGCGCGCTTGCGGTGCAGATCCATCGCGTCGCCATCGCCGATGTCGAGCCGCGTGCGCACGGCCTCGAATTGATCGAGCAAACCGACGCGCTCCTGAATTCGGCTCACAGGGATCACGGGCTTCAGGCCTTCGATCTCGTAGCTCAGCTCGCCATCCGCGCAGGCACGCCAGTAGGGATTGTCCTTCACGTCTTTCTTGTCGATGACGGTCGTCATCGGGTTGTAGGCTTGACCAAGCCAGCCTGCATACTCACCAGGACGGATGTATTGCCCGCGATCCTGCAGTTTGCCGAGGCGGTTCGGCAGCACCGCATACGAGGCGAGATCGCGCTCCATGCCACCGGGCGATTTTTGGCTCAAATGCTCCACCACAGAGCCCATCGACGGCCAATCCTGCGGCGTGGCCGAAAAACCGCCGCCAATCGGCAAATGCCAGCGATGCCCCGTTTGCAGGTAATGCCCCGCGCCGCTGTGATCGTTGTAGCTGTGCGTCATCGAGCGGATGACCGCGTACTTGTGCGAGATCTTCGCCAGTCGCCCCAAATGCTCGCTGATGAGCAGGTCCGGCGTGCGGCTCTTGATCGGTTTGAAAGGCCCGCGCACCTCGCGCTTCGCGTCCGGCTTCATGTCGAAGGTCTCAAGCTGGCTTGGGCCACCAAAGAGGAACAAGAAGATCACAGACTTCGCCTTTCCGCCCTCAAATGCATGCTGCGCTTCCTGCGCGGCGAGAATGCCCGGCAACGTCATCCCAAACAATCCCGCGCCACCAATCTGCAACAGCTCACGACGCGTGACGCCGGAGCAGTTGGAGCGAGATGTGCCGTTGATGGTGAGCATGGGCGCTGAACATACGGGCGGCGAGCGACGGGGTTATCACGCCAGCACCTCGCAGATGACATTGTCCCACGGATTCAGGGCGACCACGGATTGGAACAGAAGATCAGAGGATTCGTGGTTGTCCTGAATCCGTGGGATGCTTCACAAAACGCAGGTCAACGGACCTTTTCCCGAAGTGAATGGCGATGCCCCAAGGCAGCCCGAGCCACTTCAAATAGGTTTGGAGAATGGCGCGGTCGGCAGCTACCAATCCGTCGCCCAGAGCTGAGATGCTGACGGCGCACTGGCTGTTGACTTGGATGCAACGAAGTGATGCAGGGCCAAGATGATGAATGGATGCAACAGGCTCGACCACATGCCCGATTCCTTCAGCCAGTAAACACGCCTTCAGCAAACCGCGATAAGTCGTCTCACGATAGCCTAGCCCATGATCTGCATGAATATCACGCAGGAAACCGAGCAGCGTTTTTGCCAGTGATGGATGGGTGACGAACGACGGAATCGGTGTCTCTGGGAAACCGGATGAGACATCGGTGGGAGCAAGGACTCGTTTCGGCACAAGGCTCTCTTTGGCAAAATCCACGAGCAACCCAACAGGGATGTGCCAGAACTTGAGATACACCAGCAGTTGAGTGAAGTGGCTCGGACCAAAGGTGCCACGAATGGCTTTGAGTTCGGGAATCAATCGATTTGGCACGACGAGATCGGGCTCGAACTCATCGGCGACATGCCCGCGATAGATCATCTGGGTGCGGGGTTTGTACTCATGCTCAAGACCCGCTGCTATCAGCTTCTCCGAGAGCAAGCGGTGATAAAACTCTTCATTGATGCCAGGGCCTAACTCACGATGCACTTCCAGCGCCTTGCCGATGACAGCTCGTGAGACTGAGTCGTTTTTGAAGTCCATAGGGTGAAGATGTTGTCCCACGGATTCAGAGCGATCACGGTTTTTTTTGTTAAAGGTATTCCGAAATCCGTGGTCGCCCTGAATCCGTTGCACACCTCCCTCTCACGCCAGCACCTCGCGGATCACATTGCCGTGGTCGATCTCCAAGCGCTTCCGTCCTGGCACCTCCAGAGCGCGCAGATCAATGCCAAGCAGATGACACGTCGTCGCATGCAGATCGGTGATGTAATGACCTTCACCCTGCGCGTGGTAGCCGAGTTCATCCGTCTCGCCATGCACCGTGCCGCCCTTCGTGCCGCCACCGGCGAACCAGATGGTGAAACCATGCGGATGATGATCGCGCCCGTCTTTGTGTCCGCTGCGCGTCTCCATGCCGGGTGTGCGGCCAAACTCGGTGCAGAAAACGACGAGCGTCTCCTCCAGCAGGCCGCGCTGTTTCAGATCGCGCAGCAGACCAGCGACGGGCTGGTCCACGCTCTCGCACAAGCCCGTGTGGTTCTTCTGCAACTGCGCATGCGAATCCCACTTGCCGGTGTTCGACGGATACACCTGCACGAAACGCACCCCGCGTTCGACCAGACGACGCGCGGCCAGGAAACGCTCTCCAGCGTCCTTGGTCGCCGGTTTGTCGATGCCGTAGAGCTTCCGCGTCGCATCGCTCTCGGTCTTCAAATCAAGCGTCTCCGGTACGGCCATCTGCATGCGAAACGCCAGCTCATACGCATGAATGCGCGCTCGCAGCGACGCGTCTTCGGGATACTCGACGGCGGTGAGTTGATTGAGGCGGTTGATGAGCTGGTATTCGCGCACCTGCTCGTTTGCGCTTTGCCGGGAGTCGCGCTTGCCAAACGGCAGCGGATTGTTCGGATCGAGCGTCAACGGCACGGCGGCATGATCGGGGCCGAGGTAGAGTGAATCAATCGAGAGCCGCTTTGTGCTGTCCGTGGGACCGCCGAGCACGACAAACTTCGGCAGATTCTCATTCAGTGTGCCGAGGCCGTAATGCACCCACGAGCCGATGCATGGCTGCTGTTCATCGAGGCGATGACGTCCGGTGTGCAACTGGTTCTCGGCGAAGTGGTCGTTGTCCGTCGTCCACATGTTCCGCACGAAGGCGATGTCATCGACGCACTTGGACAGATACGGCCACCAGTCGGTGATCTCCACGCCGCACTGGCCATGTTTACTGAAACCGACCTGCATCGGGTAGATGCTTGGATAGACATCGCGCTTGTTGATCTCCTGAGCAGCGACGGAGCGGAAGCGCTTGTGATGCTTGTCGGAGTTCAGTGGATTTTCGAGCGGCGTCTTATCAAAAGTCATGCCCGCATACTTCGTGAGCGCTGGCTTCGGATCGAAGGTCTCCACATGGCTGTAACCGCCGGAGAGAAAGATCCAGATCACCGACTTTGCTTTCGGCACCAGCGGCGTCAGCGCGGGCGATGCCTTCGCGATGCCATCACTCATCAACGTGCCGCCCAGCGCCAAACCCGTGAACCCCATGCCCGCATCCGCAAGGAAGCGCCTGCGACTGATCTGGCCGCAGGGGAAGGTGGAAGGATGAGATGAGTTGTTCATGGCCGGAGCAAATCAACGCACGGTGACGAAGTCGTTGTGATTCAATAGCACGCGCACCAGGCTTTCCTTGCTGCCTTGCTTCAAAAAGTCATGGCATGAGACCAGTTCGATCTCAGTCGGTGTGCGGCTCAAAATGTGCTCGAAGGCGGCGATGATGAAATCAGGGGCATCCGTTCCAATCTGTCGGGCGAGCGCGGCGCTGTGATCATGCACCAGCTTGCTGTTCGTCATCACCAGCGCCTGCTGCGGCAGCACGCTGCGACTGCGACGATAGCAGTCCGTCGGCTCGGGCGCGTCAAACATCGCGGCCAGGGCACTGCGGCCACCGACCTCGGGGTGGCAACTGAAGTAAAGGCTGCGGCGCGCGCTGGTCTCCGCCTCGGTGTTTTCCAATTCCTGACCACCCATCTTCGGATCGAGCGCACCGGCCAGATGCAGCACGCTGTCGCGCACGACCTCCGCCTCCATGCGGGAGGCGTTCATGCGCCAGAGGAAATGATTGTCGGGGTCTTTGTAGGACGAGTTTTCCAACTCGTCTCCTGAACGAGTTGGAAAACTCGTTCTACTGGAACGGCGATACGCCGCGCTCGTGACGATCAGACGATGCAGATGCTGCATGCTCCAGCCGTTCTCCATCAACTCCGCCGCCAGCCAGTCGAGCAGCGCCGGGTTCACCGGCTTCGCGCCATTGCGACCAAAATCAAACACGGATGCCACGAGCGGTTCCTGGAAATGCCGCATCCACAAGTGATTCACCGCCACGCGTGCCGTCAGCGGATGATCCCGCCGCGTGAGCCATTCCGCGAGTGCTTTGCGCCGACCCGTGCTCTGCGCGGGAAACACACTCGTCATCGAGGTGTAGGCTTCCGGCGACTTCGGATTCGCGCACGCAGCCTCCGCTTTAGTTAAAGCCGCCTGCGCAGTTGTTTGAGCTTTCTTCAGGGCATCCACGGCCTTCGCGTCACTCGTCGGCACGCTCATCGCATGATTCGCCGCCGCCAGCGCCGCTTCCGCGTCCGCCACAGCCGCGTCGCGTTCCGCCTGACCTGCTTTGCGTGCAAGCGCGAGTTTTTGAGCTTCGGGAGCATCGCCAAACTTCGCCTGATCCGCCGCGAGCCGCGCGATGGAGCTGGTAAGAGCCGTGCGCGCCGCCTTGAGAGTCATGCGTGCTTTTTCCAAAGCTGTTGCGGCACTCTCCGGCGAGGCGGTGAGCGCGAGAAGCTCCTCCTCAGCCCTCGTGACCGCATTCATGCGACTCGTCAGCTCCGTCTCCTGAATCACAGGCCGCAAGCCTGGATACACGGCGTCCGTGGGCAGCGACACAGGTTGGATGGCTAGATTCTGTGCGCTCAGAAAGGTCGGCATGCCCGGCGTGAGCGGCGGTTTGTTCTCCACGCGATTGCGCTCATCACCACCGGTGTAAAACCACGTCTTCGCATCACTTTGTTTGTCGAAAGCACGCACCGCGCCCAGACGGTTCGGTTTGCGCTGCGTCACATAGACATACTCTTGGAACGGCCCCGGATCAGCCTCGCCCGGCCAGCGATCCTGCCGCACACCGAGTGGTTCGAAGATCGCGCGGAAGCGGAAGTAGTCCTCGTGCGAGATGGGATCATACTTGTGATCATGGCAGTGCGCGCAGTTGAAGGTGAGGCCGAGGAAAGCCTTGCCGGTGTGCTCGATGGTGTCGCGCATCCACTGGTTCGGGTTCAGCGCATACCAGTTCCGAATCAAGAAGCCCGTCGCCACCGCCGCCTCATCATCGAGTGGAGCGATTTCATCCGCTGCGAGCATCTCCGACAGCATGCGGTCGTAGCCTTTGCCCGCGTTCAACGACTTCACGATCCAGTCCCGCCAGCGCCAGATTTGTGGCGCGCTGTTCCACACATCATTCGCCGTGCGGCGCCCATACCAGTCGCTGTAGCGCCACACATCCATCCAATGCCGCGCCCAGCGCTCGCCATGACGCGGATCATGAAGCAGCCGCTCGACCACGCGCTCATACGCATCGGGTGCGGTGTCAGCGAGAAAGGCGTGAAGCTCCTCACGCTTCGGCGGCAGGCCGATCAGATCGACGTAAACTCGCCGCAGTAGCACGGATCGCGTCGCTTCCGGCAATGGCGTGAGCTGATTCGCCGCAAGCGCTTCATTCACGAACGCATCAATCGCATTCCTGCCTGCCGCCTTGGGCAACGCAGGTCGTCGCACACTTTGAAACGCCCAATGCTGCCTCGGATCGGCCTCCGGCACTTCATTGGCCAGTCCCGGTGCTCCGGCATCGATCCACTCTCGCAGCATAGCGATCTGCTCCTCTGAAAGCGCCGCAGCCTCCTGCGGCATGCGTTTGTGCTCATCCATCGCGGTCACACGCTCAATGATGAACTTCGTCGCCGACCCCGATTTGCCGCCTTTTAGCAAGAGCTGCACCGTATCCAATCGCAGCCCCGCCTTTTGCTTCAGCCCGCCGTGGCACGCATAGCACTTCTGCTTCAGCAGCGGCTTGATCTGCGATGAATAATCCACGGCCTCCGCGCGCGGAACAAGCGCGAGTAATCCGAGGATGAAGATGCCACGTGGGCGCATGACGAAACCTACGCGAGTTCAGGGGCCAAACTCGCGAAGAGCCAGCTTATGGCTCCCAGTTCCTCGGCAGGCTCAGCGACCACACCTCGCTCGACAACGGGCGCGCATGTCCGCCCGCGATCCAGAGCTTGTCTCGGAAAACGAACACCGAATGCTCATGCCGCGCCTTCCAGCAGGTCTTAGTTTGCAGATGCTGCCACGTTTTGCCATCGGCGGAGTGCCAGACATCGCCAAAGTTGTCCTTGTCCTTCGCCCAGCCACCGAGCACCCACATGCGGCCGCGATACACTGCGGCTGAAAACCACATGCGCGGCTCCCACGGCGCTTTCTCCGTTTCGCAGGTCCAGTTCACGCCATCGCTCGACGACCACACATCATTCTTCGCGTGATAGCTCGGTGTGTAGTTGCCTCCGCCGAGGACATAGATTTTATCGTTCAGCGTGATGGCTTGGTGATATGCGCGTGGTGACCAAGGAGCCTTCGCCGTCTCCTGCTTCCACGTTTTGCCGTCGGCGGAGGACCACACGTCATTCTTGAGGCTCGTGTCATCGCCAAAGTAGTAGTTCTCAGTGCCGCCGAGAATCCACAGGTGCCCGCGATGCTCCACAAGCCCTGCCGCCAGCCGTGGCGACCATCCGGCGCTTGGCGTGACTTGCTCCCACTTCACACCGTCGCTGGATGACCACACTTGATTGCTCGCCGAATGCCCCGGCAGCCTGCCTTTGTGCCAGCCACCCATGATCCACATCTTGTCGGCAAAAGTGATGTTCATCGGCAGATCGCTGTGCAGCCACGGCGCATTCTTTTCGATGAGTTTCCACTCCTTGCCATCACCCGAGGACCACACATCGCGTGGCGGCTCCGCAAACGACTGAAACCAGCCGCCGCCGATCCAGAGCTGGTCTTTGAAAACCCACTCCGCCTGCGAATCACGCGCCTGCCAGGCGGCGGTGCCTTCGAGCACCCAGTCGGGAGCCGTTGTTTCCTGGGCGTGTGCGGATGCGAGCAAAAGGGCGGCGAGGAGGAGCAGTTTCATTGGGTGGTGATGGTTCAGGTGATGCCGAGCTTTAAGAGGCGGATCGCATTGCCGCGATGGATCTTGTATTGCACGTCGTCGGGCAGGTTCATGGCGGCGAGGATGTCGAACTGAGGGATCTCCTGGCCGGGCGCGAGGTAGTCGCTGCCAAAGAGCAGGCGGTCGGCGTGGCGCAGGACGAACTCGCGGGCAAACGCCGGGTCACGCGTGAGCGCGATGGCACCGCCGGGCTCGGAGAGGTCGCCGTAGAGATTCGGATAGGCGTCCATGAGGCGGTCGAGCGCTCCACCGGGCGTGATGGGACGCGGGACTTTCGGATAGCGGCCGAAGTCCTCTTTCGTGGCATCGCCGGAGATGGACGACCAGAAACCGCAGGCGTGGCCGATGAGCGGAAGTTTGGGGAAGGCCTTCAGTGCGTTCTCCAGGCGCGGCAGACCGACCGTGTCGATGCCGCGCAGGTCGTCGAGATGGAAGAGGATCGGCAGCTCCAGCGTGTCGCAGGCCTCATAGAGCTGCATCATCTGCGGATGATCGAACGGCAGGCCGACCTTGTGCTCGCCGAGACCGCGCGCACCGGCGTCCTTGTAGCGCTTGAGGATGTCGATCAGGCCTTTGGTGCCTGCGACATGCCCTTGTCGCGTTGGGAAGGTCTTGGTCGCAGTCGGATCGACGGTCACACGCGGATCGAGACAGCAAAAGGCGATCAGGCGGTCCGGATGCGCCCGCGCGGCATCGAGGGCCGCGTCGTTGGTTTGCAGAGGGTGCAGCGTGGGCGCGGATTCGGGCGAGACGAGCGGCTGAATCACCGCGCGCTCGACATCATGCGCGTCCATCCATTCAAGCAGGCCTTTCGCGCCGACGAGGCGTGTGAAGTAGAGATGCGTGTGGATGTCGATGTATTTGTGCTTCGGACGCACAGCCGACGCAGCGGAGGCTCCGAGCGCAGCAAACGCGGAGGTGGCAAGGAAGCGGCGGCGGGAGCAGTTCATCGGAGTGATCCATTTGAAGGTATTGATTGATCAACGTGCCGCAGGCTTCAGCACGCCGTCGATGAAACGATAGGCCAGCTCACGCGCTTCAGGCGGGAAGCCGTGGCCGCCTTCGGGATAGTCCGCCAAGATCCGGTCCTCTGCGCCGAACAAGCGATACACGCCAGCGGCTGCGGTGAGGCAGCGTTTCACGCTTTCGACCCGGAAGTTGCTGTCGCTGATCGGCGCATGCACATAGAGCGGCCTCGGGGCGAGAGCGGCGATCACCTCCGGAAAGTCGAAGGGCATTTTGTTCGGGTCTTTGCCGTAAACATCCTGGATGCGCATCATGTAGCGCGGCTGGCACCAGCCCGTCAGATTGCCGCCCATGTAGTCGTGGAAGGAGTCAAAGCCCGAACTCGTCACCATCACCTTCAGTCGTGTGTCGAACGCGCCGACGAACAGCGAGTTGTGCCCGCCGAGTGAGACGCCCACGCACCCGATGCGATTCTTGTCCACCTCAGGCAATGCCTCCAGCAGGTCCACCGCGCGCATGTGGCTCCAGATGCCCATCATCGTCCCGCTCGCAAATCCAACGGTTGAGGGATCAATCTGATTGTCGCCCAGCAGCGTGTAGTCCGGTGCAATGGTCACATAGCCACGCTCGGCAAGCTCCAGCGTGTAACGCGGATAATCCGCGCCGAGTCCCGCCGTCCGGCCGCGTCCACCACCAGTTCCCTGAAGGCAGAGCATCGCCGGAGCGGAGGCCTCCTTCAAATGGTGTGGAACGAGCAGGTAGGCCGGCACGCGGAAATTCTTCGCCGCGGCATACGTGATCTTTTTGCGGGTCAGCGTGGGCAGCGTCTCCGTCTCCAGCACCTGCACATCCAGCGGCACGCGGCTGTCCGCCCCTGGCAGCGGACCCATCACCTGCTGCATGTTTTGCAGGATGTGATCACGCCGCCGCTGCCAGTCCTGCGTGTTGCTCACCGGATGTTCTGTGCCTTGTCCGTCGCGCCAGACGAGCAGCTTCATTTTGTCGGGATAAAAGGGAGCGGGATCGGCGGCGGCGAGTGATGCATGTCCGAGAAGAAAGCCCATCACACAGGCGGTGAAATGGAATGGGAGGCGTGGCGGAGTCAGGTTCATCGAATGGAGTTCTTGGTTGGAGATGGTCATGCGAGGACGTCCTTCACGACCTTGCCAAACACGTCCGTGAGGCGGTAATCGCGACCGGCGTGGCGGTAGGTGAGCTGTTCGTGGTTGATGCCGAGCAGGTGCAGGATCGTGGCCTGGAGATCGTGAACGTGGACGGGATCATGCGCGACGTTGAAGCCGAAATCGTCCGTCGCGCCATGCACATGGCCGCGCTTCACGCCACCGCCGGCCATCCAGAGGCTGAAGGCGTTCGGATGATGGTCGCGGCCTTCCTTGCCCTTGTTGATGCCTCGCCGCACCTCGCCCATCGGCGTGCGGCCAAACTCGCCGGCCCAGACGACGAGCGTGTCGTCGAGCAGACCGCGTTGCTTGAGATCCTTGAGCAGCGCGGCGGCTCCCTGGTCGGTCATGGCGCAGTTGTTGGCCAGTCGGCCGTTCAGATCGCTGTGGTGATCCCAGGTGCTCTGCACGAGATGCACAAAACGCACGCCGCGCTCGACCATGCGCCGCGCCAGCAGGCAGTTCGTGCCAAAGGCGCGCGTCTTGTCCGCATCCAGGCCATACATCGCGCGAGTCGCGGCGGACTCATCCTTGAAATCGAGTAACTCAGGCGCGGCGCTTTGCATGCGGAAGGCCATCTCATAACTGGCGATGCGCGAGGCGATCTCAGCGTCGCCGGTGCGCTGCTGATGCATCCGGTTCAAATCGCGCAATGCATCGAGCCGCGCCCGCTGTGTTGCAACGCTGATGCCGGGAGGACGGCTGAGGTGCAGAACCGGATCGCCGCTGTTGCGAAAAGTCACACCGCGATAGGTCGAGGGCATGAAACCGCTGCTCCAAAGCGAGCTGCCCGCGCCTTCGAGCCCGTGGCCGTCGTCGGAGGTGAGCACCATGTAGCCGGGCATGTTCTGACTCACGCTGCCGAGGCCGTAGTTCACCCACGAGCCCATGCTGGGGTTTCCAAACAACGGTGTGCCGCAGTGCAGCAGCAGTTGCGCGGGATCGTGGTTGCTCTGCTCGCAGTGCATCGAGCGGATCACGCAGATGTCGTCCGCCATCGTGGCGGTGTGCGGCAGAAAATCCGAGAACTCGATGCCGCTCTGTCCATGGTGCGCGAACTTGCGCGGGCTGGCGAGCACCGTCTCCAGCACGCCGCCGGTCGCGCTCTTTTTCGCCTGAACAAGCGAGGCTGGCATCGGCTGGCCGTGCAGCGCGGCCATCTTCGGCTTCGGGTCAAAAAGATCGACATGCGACGGCCCTCCCATCATGAAAAGGAAGATCACATTCTTCGCCTTTGGAGCGAAATGCGGCTCAGCGGCGGCCCCACCTCGCGCTAGCAGATGCCACAGCGCCATCGCCCCGAAACCGTGTGAGCCGCGCGCGAGAAAGTCGCGGCGGGAGAAAGGAGAGTTGATCATGACTTCACTCACGGTTGATGAATTCATCGAGGTTCAACAGCACGCTGCAAAACGCGATCCACGCGGCATCAGAGCCAGACGGACTGTCCTGGAGCAGTTCGCTGGCGGAAGTGGCGTCCTTGGCAAACAGAGCCCGTTGCTGATCGAGGTAGGCGAGAAGCCGCTGCGACTCCTCGGAGCGCGGCGGGCGTGAAAGCACGAGCGCAAAGACATGAGCAAGTCGTTGTTCGTCATCATCACGCGATTCCCTCAATACACGCGAGGCGAGCGCTTGGGCTGCTTCGAGGAAGGCGGGATCGTTGAGCAGATCGAGCGCCTGCAATGGCGTGTTCGAGCGTTCACGGCGTGTGCAACTCCGGCTCGTGTCAGGGAGGTCAAAGGTGACAAATTGCGCGAAAGGCGACGTGCGCTGGATGAAGGTGTAGAGGCCACGCCGGTAACGATCCCCGCCCGTGCTCGGCTCCCAGGCGTTCTTGTAGCCATCTTTCGACACACTGGCGGGCTGCGGCGGTTTCACGCTCGGACCACCGACAGTGCGATTGAGCAGTCCGCTCACGGCCAGCGCTGAATCGCGCACGGCTTCGCCGGACAGACGCAGACGCTGTTGTCGCGCCACCAGGATGTTCAGCGGATCGCGATTCACGAGTTCGGGCCGTGCGGTCGAAGATTGCCGGTAGGTTTGCGAGATCACGATCTGCCTCAGCAGCGCCTTCACACTCCAGCCTTGCTTCATGAACTCCACCGCCAGCCAGTCGAGCAACTCAGGATGTGAGGGGCGGTCACCACGCACGCCGAAGTTCTCCGAAGTGCCGACGATGCCGCGTCCGAACAACTCCTGCCAAAGGCGATTCACGACGACGCGTACCGTCAGCGGATGTTCCGGTGAGACGAGCCAGCGTGCGAGTGCCAGACGATCCGCTTTGCCTTTCAACGGCGGCAACGAGGCTGGTGTGCCAGGCTGCACTTCCTCTCCTTTGCGTCGAAACTCGCCGCGCACATGCACATGCGTTTGGCGCGGTGTTGGAAAGGTCATCATGCCGGGCGCGCGGGTCACGGGTGGCAATTCCTTCGCCAGCGCGTCGAGTTTGGACTTCAGTTCGCCCAGTTTGAGTTCCTTCGACTTGTCCGACAAAGCCGCTGGCATCGATTTGAGGAAGTAATCGAGCAGACGGTCGCGCTGATCCTGCGTGCGCTGCGCCAACGGTGTCTTGATGATGTTGAGCCCTTCGAGCTGCCCCTCGCCGAGACTTTGTCCCCATTGCAGCCCCAGCAGCTCAAGCGTGCGATCCCAGGCGAAGTCTTCATTTGGATGCGCCTCGGCATGCAGCAGCCGCTTCTCCCAATCCGCCTGCAATTCGGCGAGCGGTTTCGCCAGCGGCGCGAGCAGTTCCGCGCGTTTGCGGTCATGTTCCTGTTTCGCCGCCTCATACGGCTCGCGCTCACCGGGCAGCGGCGCGTTGACGTTCACTTCGTCGGCATTGTTGAAGAAGGAGTAGAGTTGGTAGTATTCACGCTGCGAGATCGCATCAAACTTGTGATCGTGGCATTGTGCGCAGCCTGTGGTGAGCGCGAGCCACGTCGTGCCGAGCGTCATCGTGCGATCCAGCACCTGATTGACGCGATACTCCTCCAAATCCGCGCCGCCCTCGCGATTGCTCAGCGTGTTGCGCAGAAAGCCGGTGCCCATGCGCTGTGAGACTGTCGCGTTTGGCAAAAGATCGCCCGCGAGCTGCTCGATGGTGAATCGATCAAACGGCAGATCACGATTGAAGGCGTCAACCACCCACTGCCGGTAACGCCACGCCACCGGTCGGATGAAGTCCTGCAAATAGCCGTCGCTGTCCCCATAATGAGCCAGATCCAACCACCACCGCGCCCAGCGCTCGCCAAAGTGCTCTGACATCAACAAGCGATCCACCACACGCTCGAACGCATCGCTGCGCGCATCATTCACAAACGCATCCACCTCCAGCGGCGACGGCGGCAACCCCGTGAGATCGAGCGTCACACGCCGGATCAAAGTCACGCGATCCGCTTCCGGCGATGGCTTCACGCCCTCCGCCGCCAATCGCGCACGAATGAGGTCATCAATCAAGGAGCGGCGGTTTCCAACCGCCATCGGCGCTTGAAGAGCGCCGCTCCTTGCGAGCGATTCGGCGGGCGCGATGTAGGCCCAATGCGGCTCATACTTCGCCCCCTGCTCGATCCAGCGCTTCAAAATGTCCTTCTGCGCCGCGGCGAGGTGCTTGCCGGTTTTCTTCGGCGGCATGGCTTCGTCCGCGTCATCCGTGAAGATGCGCCCGATCAATGCACTCTGCTTCACATCGCCTGGAACGATCGCTTTCTCGCCTGACTTCAGCTCCACCGTCGCGCCATCCGCCAAGTCCAACCGCAAGCCGGCTTTGCGCTGACCTTTGTCGAAGCCGTGACATTGAAAGCAGTTGTCCGCCAGGATCGGCAGCACGTCGCGATTGTAGCCAACTTTGCTCTGCCCCCATGCATTCCAAACCAACACGCATTGCAGGGCCACAATGATTCGGACGTTCCGTGGTCGTCCCGAATGAATGGCCGGGTTCTTCATACGCGGTCAGAACAGCTCACGAATCGCCTTCCCGCCATCCGACAGCGGAATGGCGACACCATTGGGCTTTTCAAGCCGCTGATTCTCGGAGAAGCCGAGTTTGCGGTAGATCGTCTCGGCGTAGTCGTAGGGCGTGTAGAGCGCGTCCGTCACATCGCCACCCTCGCGATCTGTTGCGCCGATCACCGCGCCGCCGGGACAGCCTGCGCCGGCAAAGGCGATGGACATCGCACGCGCCCAGTGATCGCGACCGCCGTTCTTGTTCATGCGAGGCGTGCGGCCCATCTCGGTGACGAAACACACCAGCGTCTCAGCCAGCAGACCGCGCTCGTGCATGTCCTCGATCAGCGCACTGAATGAGCGATCAAGGCTCGGCATCATCACCGGATGCGGCAGGCCGTAGCGTTCCTGATTGCTGTTCCCTTGCGGTCCGCCGCACGGACCGTTGTTGTAGATGCCTTCGTGATGATCCCAGTTCAGGAAAACTCCGCCCGGTTGGCCAATGCCGGGCCGTTTCACATGCTCCGGCGGCTGGATGCACGTCACCGTGACAAAGCGCACGCCGGACTCGATCAAGCGCCGCCCGAGCAGGTAGCAGCTCCCACGATGATCACGTCCATAGCGGTCGCGTGTCTTGTTGGACTCACGCGAAAGGTCAAAGGCATGCTTCGCCTCGTCGCTGGTGAGCAGATCGAGCGCGTGCTGCGTGTTTCCTTTCATCACCTGCCCCGCCGTCGATTCTGCCACCGCGCCGACATCGAGCGATTCGAGCAAACGATGGCGTTCGATGAGCCGCTCACGTTGCAGGCCCTTTTGCAGCTCCAGCGAGCGCACCTTCCACTGCGGATCACTCAGGTTCTCACCGAGGCTTTTCGTGCCCAGCTTCCACGGCGCACGACTCGCGGGCAGGAATCCCGTGCTGGTGATCGCATTCGGCATGTTGATGCCCGGACAAAAGATGTAGCCCGGCATCTCTGGACGGTCCGTTCCCATCAGCTCCGTCACCACGCAGCCGATGTCGGGAAAGTCGAAGGGGTTCGTGTTGCGGTAGCCTTTGAAGAACTCCTGGCAGCACTCCTTATGCCCCGCCGTCGGTGCCGATGTCATCGAACGCACCACCGCGAGCCGGTGCGCCTGTTTCGCCGTCAGCGGCATCAACTCGGAGAAATGCGTGCCCGGCACGCTCGTCGGGATCGGTTTGAAGGGCGACCGATGATCCAGCAGCGCGTCCGGCTTCGGATCAAACGAGTCCATCTGGCTGATGCCGCCCTCTTCATAAATCACCAGCACCCGCTTCGCCTGTCCCACCACCACCGCCTTCGACGAATTGCTCGCCCGCGCCTGCATCGCCAGCCACTCCGGTGCACTGAAGCCCAGCACACCCGCCGACAACGACTTCAGGAGTCGTCGCCGTTCGGGGCTTGCCTCTTTCTGGTCGCGCTGTTTGAGCCAGAGATTCATGGTCGTGTGAATACAACCTCAGAACCCTGCTTGTTTCAGATTCGGCAACGAGTCAGGCCCTCACGCCAGCGCCCTCGTGACCACCCGCCGCTCCTCCACGCCGGTGAGTCGCTGATTCAGCCCCTGATGCGGAAAACTCAGCCGCGTGTGGTCGATGCCCATCAGATGCAGGATCGTCGCGTGCAGATCGCTGACATGGCACCGGTCCTCGACCGCCTTGAAACCGAGTTCATCGGTCGCGCCGATGGCCTGGCCGCCTTTCACACCCGCACCGGCTATCCACATGGAAAAGCCATGCCAGTCGTGATCACGGCCCGGCTTGCCCACGCCTTCGCTCGTCGGTGTGCGGCCAAATTCACCGCCCCAGACGAGCAGCGTCTCGTCCCACAGTCCCGTGCGCTTCAAATCCGTAATCAGCGCGGCGATGGGCTTGTCCGTCTCGCCCGCGTGCAGCGTGTGATTGGTGATGCAGTCGTTGTGACCGTCCCAGGTGTCCTCGATGTGGCCGCCGCCGGAATAGAGCTGGATGAAGCGCACGCCTTTCTCGATCAGCTTGCGCGTGATCAGGCACTTGCGGCCAAAGTCCGCCGTGCGCTTGTCATTCAGACCATACATCTCGCGTGTCGCCGCATCCTCGCTGTCCACATCGACCACGCTCATCGCCTCCGTCTGCATGCGATACGCCAGCTCATACGATTCGATGCGCGCCATCAGTTCCGTCTCATCGGGATGCAGCTTGAGATGCTCCTCGTTCAGCGACTTCAGCAAATCCAGGCTGCGCCGCTGCGTGCGATCGCTCGTGCCCTCCGGCGTCGCCAAATCGAGCAAGGGCGAGCCACCGCTGCGAAACAACGTGCCCTGAAACGCCGCAGGCATGTAACCCGCCGTCCAGTTCGACGCGCTGCCGATCGGTCCGCCACGCGGGTCCGTCATCACCACAAAGCCCGGAAGATTTTGATTCGTCGTGCCAAGTCCATAGCTCAACCACGAGCCCAAGCATGGCTTGCCGATGAAAATGCTGCCCGTGTTCATCTGCAAGCAACCCGAAGCATGCGCCGCCGTGTCCGCGTGCATCGAGCGGATCACGCACAGATCATCCGCGTGCCGAGCCGTGTGCGGAAACAAGCTGCTAATCGGCAGTCCGCTCTGCCCATGCTGCGTGAACTCAAACGGCGACTGCATCAGATGCCCCACCGCCCGCCCGTTCGATCCCACCTTCGCATCGCCCGTGTAAGGCTTCCCATGATGCTTCGTCAGCGCCGGTTTCGGATCAAACGTGTCCACTTGGCTCGGCCCGCCGTTCATGAACAGAAACACGCAATGCTTCGCCTTCACCGGAAAATGCGGCCGCTTCTCAGCTAGCGGCGATGCCGCGAGCGCCTCGGTTACGATCAAATCTGCCAACGCCAGCCCCGCAAACCCACCCCCGACCTGCCAGAGAAACTCCCGGCGTGTCTGGCCACATGGCGTGCAATTGGGGATGAAGCGGGACATGGTTATTCAGGATAAACAAACTCGTTCAGATTCAAAATCACGCGGCAGACCTGCTCCAGCGACTCCTCCCGCAGAAACCTATGCATCTGTGTCAGCTCGGCAGCAGTTGGCTCGCGGCACAATGCCAGCCTCCATGCGAGTGTGATCTGCTTCGCGGAGTCATCACCCGCTTCGCGTTTCAAGCGGGCGGCGAAGCGCTTCGCCTGCTGGTTCACGAAGTCGCCGTTGAAGAGGCTCAGCGCCTGCGGGGCGACGGTGGTGACTTGGCGTTGGGGGCAACTGCTGACGGTGTCGGCGAGGTCGAGGGTTTCGAGCATGGGGACCACCAACCCGCGCTTGATGAAGGCGTAGATGCTGCGGCGCGAGGCTTCGCGTTCGTCGGAGGCCTGCCAGACTTTTTCTTTGTCGGTGTTGGCTTCGAGCGCGGCGGCGGGAATGCCGGGCTTCATGGCGGGGCCGAAGCGCTTCGGATTGAGCTGGCCGCTGACGGCGAGCATGGAGTCGCGGATGGCTTCGACCTCCAAGCGCCGATAGCGGTAGGGCGTAGGGCTAAGGGCGTAGTGCAAAGAGACTGAATCGCTCTTTGGCGTCGCGTTGGCTGGTTTGGTCCCTGTGCCCTTCGCTCTTTGCCCTTCGCTGCGGCTCTGCCATGCGCGGCTGGTCAGAATGAGCCGGTGCAACTTCTTCAGTGACCATTTGGCGTCGTGCATGAACCAATGCGCGAGCCAGTCGAGCAGTTCGGGATGCGAGGGCGCGGCACCCATGAGGCCGAAGTCGTTCGCGGTGGTCACGAGGCCCTGGCCGAAGTGCTGCTGCCAGACGCGGTTCACGATCACGCGTGCGGTGAGCGGGTTGTTGGTGCTCGCAATCCATTGCGCGAGGCCGAGGCGGCGCTGCGTGGTCTTCTCACCCGATGGGAATTGCGGCTGCTGTTTGACGAGAATGGCAGGCACCGCTGGCTCGACAAGATCGCCGAAACGTGTCGGCGAGCCGCGCACGAGCACATGCGTCTCGGGTGCTTTCGCGGAAGGCTCGCGCCAGATGTAAACCTCTGTGCCATCGACGGGCACGGTCAGCTCCGTGCGGCCTTTGGTCGGGCGCTGAAGCGGATTGAAGACAGCGACGAGGCTGTAGTAATCACGCGTGGCCAGCGGCTCGAACTTGTGATCGTGGCAGCGTGCGCAGCCGATGGTGAGGCCGAGAAAGGCCTGCCCTGTAGTGCTGACGATGTCGTCGAGCTGGTCGTAACGATCCGCCGCCGGATCGGCAGGCTCGTCATCCCAGTGACCGAGACGGAGGAAGCCGGTGGCGATCACCATTTCAGCTTTCAGCTTTCCACTTTCAGCTTTCATCTCATCTCCCGCGAGCTGCTCCATGACGAAACGGTCGAAGGGTTTGTCATTGTTGAGCGCTTCAATGACGTAGTCGCGGTAGTGCCACACGAAGGGCTTCTCGGCATCTCGTTCGTAGCCGTTGCTGTCGGCGTAGCGCACGACATCCAGCCAGTGGCGTGCCCAGCGCTCGCCGTATTCGGGACGAGTGAGGAGGTCGTCGATCGCCGTATCGAGCGATGAGTGCCTCTCCTGCTCCGCAATCGTCGGGGGCAGGCCGATGAGGTCGAGATACACGCGGCGCAACAAAGCCATCGGCGCGGCCTGAGGTGTCGAATTTTGTTTTCCGAAGACAAAGGCATCAATCGGATGATGGGAGGCCGATTCGGGGACTTTCGGGCGCTTCACCGGCTGAAACGACCAGTGCTCCGACGGCTTCTTCGGGATCACCTCATCGCTCGGAAATGGCGCTCCCGCCGCGATCCACAGACGCAGCGCTTCTACCTGCGATTCCGTGAGCCGTGCGCCTTCCGGCGGCATGCGCTCGTCTTCATCGTGCGAGGTCACGCGCTCGACCAGCTCAGCATGCACACCCTTGTCGATCAAGGCCCCCGCATCGAGCCGCAGATCGCCTTTTTGCTTCACAGAGCCGTGGCAGGACACGCATCGCTCTTTGAGCAGCGGTTTGATGTCCTTCGTGTAATCAGGCGCTGCCATCGCCAGCGAAACGGGCGCGACAAGGCAGGCCCAAAGACGAAAAGAGAGAGGTTTGATCATGCAAGGGTCTTGAATACGCACCGCCCCGTCGAAGTCTGGCGCTTTCATGCCACGACTAAAACTTCCCCCAACGAGCGTAGAGATGGCACTCCATGAAACGCCTGCTCCTCCCGATCGTCGTCGCTTCCTGTGTCTCCGCCTTGGCTCAAAAGGCCGCGCCTCCACAATCCGATCTCGAAGTGCTGCTCCAGCACATGATTCTCCCGTCGAATCTTCCAGTCTCCGAAGCGCAGGCCTTCTGCGAAGCGAAGGTGCCGCGTATGCCAAAGGTGACGTCTCTGGCTGAGTGGCAGACATTCGCTAATGAAACACGCCGCGATGTGCTGGACAAGATCGTCTTCCGGGGCGCACTCGCCAAACAGTGGAGAGATGCGAAGACGAAAGTGGAATGGCTCGACACCATCGGAGGTGGTCCCGGTTATCACATCAAGAAGCTGCGTTACGAAGCTCTGCCGGGCCTGTGGATTCCCGCGCTGCTGTATCAGCCAGACAAAGTGCAGGTGAAGATGCCCGTGCATCTCGCCGTGAACGGCCATGATGCCGTCGGCAAAGCCGCGCCTTACAAACAGATCCGCTGCATCAACCTCGCCAAGCGCGGGATCGCCAGCCTGAATGTCGAATGGCTCGGCATGGGGCAGCTCCGCACCGATGGTTTCGTCCACACGCGCATGAACCAGCTCGATCTCTGCGGCGTCAGCGGCCTCGCGCCGTTTTATCTCTCGATGTCGCGTGGGCTCGACATCCTCCTTGCACTGCCAGACGCCGATCCCGCACGCGTCGCGGTCAGCGGCCTCTCCGGCGGCGGCTGGCAGACCATCACCATCAGCTCGCTCGACACGCGCGTGACGCTGTGCAATCCCGTCGCGGGTTACTCCAGTTTCCGCACTCGTGCCGAATTCCCGTCTGACCTCGGTGATTCCGAGCAGACACCGAACGATCTCGCGACCGTCGCCGATTACACACATCTCACCGCCATGCTCGGCGGTCGTGCTGCCTTGCTGACGTTTAATGCGAAGGACAACTGCTGTTTCGCGTCCGATCACGCCCTGCCACCGCTGCTGGATGCTGCGCAGCCTGTTTTCAAGCTTTACGGCCAGCCGGAGCGCCTGCGTTCGCACGAGAATTTCGATCCTGGTACGCACAACTACGAGATCGACAACCGCCAGGCCTTCTACCGCATGATAGGAGACGTCTTCTTCACGGCCGACGCCAGCTTCGACGCCAAGGAGATCCCCTGTGACATGGAAGTGAAGACCAAGGAGCAACTCGATGTCCCCCTTCCCGCCGACAACCTTGATTTTCACCAACTCGCCATGAGCGCCGGCAAGGATCTGCCTCGCGATCCAGCCAACGCCACTCGTGAGAAACTGGCCGGGATCGTGAAATACGAATCCTTCTCCACGACCGCCACTCAGACCGGTGAAGAAACACGCGGCGGCATCAAGGCCGCCTTCTGGAAGCTGCGCATGGGGGATGCCTGGACAGTGCCAGTCGTTGAGCTTGCACGCGGTAACGTGACCGGCACCACGATTCTCATCGCCGATGAAGGCCGCAAAAGCTCAGCCAAAGACATTGAGACATTGCTTGCTTCCGGCCAGCGCGTCCTCAGCGTCGATCCATTTGGCATCGGTGAATCACAGACAGAGCGCCGCTCATATCTCTACGCCCTGCTTGTCGCCACCGTGGGTCATCGTGCGCTTGGCATCGAGGCCGGGCAGGTCAGCGCCGTGTCACGCTGGGCGGTCGATCACTTTCAAACGAAAGCCACGGTGCGGACCATCGGTCCGCGCGGCAGTCTCGTCGCTCTCGTGGCCAAGGCCATGGAGCCCAGGAGCCTGGGTCCATTGCAGCCCTCGCAGCACATCGAGAGCCTGCACGGCATTCTGCTCAACAACTGGACTGTGATCGAGAAGCCTGAACTGTTCTGCTTTGGCCTGCTCGAATGCTTTGATGTGCCGCAGTTGAAGGCGCTGGCAGAAAAGGCCGACTGATCAGTTTGGCCATGGGTTCGGACTCGACCACAAGATGCGAGCCACGAAGGTCGCGCCTTCGGCACCGCGTTGCTTTGAATCCTTCATGAACATGCCTTCAGAGACGGTGATCCATGACTCGTTCTCGTTGATGGAGCAGGCGCCGAAGTTGCCCAGTTCGGCCCCGCGTTCGGGAACGACAATCTTTTCCGTGCTGCGGAGGATGTGGAGTTTCTCCGTATCCACGCGGGCCATGAACAGCGGCGCGCGATGGCGGACGATGTGGTCATTGTTCGCGCCGCGTCGGGTGTAGATGAGAAACAGGCCGTCGCTATGGGCCAGCCAGTGCTGCTGCGTGTTGTAGCTGCCCAGTTCGGCGCCGTCGTCGAAGGTCCAGGGCTTCGGCTCGGCAAATTGCAGGCCGTCATCGCTGGTGCTGACGTAACCGCGCACATCGTTGCGCAACGTGAGGTAGTAGCGGCTGCCAAAGGCGATCAGCGACGGTTCATACAGGCCGCGGGCGACATCGAGCCGCAGCACGTTGCCGTTGCGCACGAAGGTGAGCTTTTCGCCATTGAAACGGCATTCGGCGACGGTGGTGCTGTAGCGATCCTTCGCGCTCGTGCCGATGTAGAGCGGGATGAGCAGCGTGCCATTGGGTTTCACCAGCCATTGCGCACAGGCGTTGCGGGCGAAGTTGAATTGGTCATCCGCAGGCAGCTCCAGAGCCTGCCAGGGCGTCCATTTCGTGGTCTTCGGATCGTAAACAGCATACACGGTCTGATGCGCACGCTTCACATCGTCGAGTTGAGCCCCCTTCGGGCTGTAACGAACGCGGCAGCCGATGGCGATGAGTTTGCCAGTCTTCTCATGCCAGCCGGGTGTCACATCGGCCACGCTGATCGTGACGCCATCTGGCTGCTGCTGCCAGTCCAGTTCGGGCGTGAGCACCGGGCCCGTCCACGGCCCGTCCACGCCGCTGCGTGTCATGAAATGCAGGCCTGAGTAGTAGTCGGAGACTTTGAGGTGCTTCTGGATCGTCATCAGCACTCCGCCGGGGATCGCTGCCGCACGCGGATGGAACCAGAGGAATCGGCCGTCATCGTGTTTCATCACCGTTTCGAGCTTCACAGTGAAGTGGAGCGGCTCGGCGGCGTGCAAAAAGGGCACGGCAGCCATCAGTAGAACCAAAAGAAGGGATTTCATGGTGTTGGAATACGTGTCTGTGCGGGCCTTACCATCGTCATCAGCACACCGCAGACGAGCAGTCCGCCCGCAGCGCATTGAAACAGCGTGCTGACGCTGATTTGTGCATCACGTAACGCACCACCGACATACACGGTGATGCCGCCGACGATGCAGGAGAACATGTTTAGCACGCCGTAGCCGGTGGCGCGGTAGCGGCTGTCGGACACCTGGCAGAGGATGGGCATCAGATTGGCATCGGAAAATACGCGCGTGAAACCGTAGATCGACAGCCCTGCGATGGCGAACGCCAGCACACTTGTGTTCGCGACCAGCAGTGTGGCCGGCGCGGCGATGAACAAGCCGATGGCAGGCACGAGGATGCGTGCGCGGTTGTTGGTCTTGCTCCAGCGATCCGCCCACACGCCGCCGACCAGTTTGCCCAGCAGCATCGCGACCGCGAGATAACTGGTGGCGGAGATGCCCGCCGCGCCTTGGTCGAGCTTGAACTGCTCTTTGAAGAAGGTGGGCATCCAGCCCATCACCGCCCAGCCTGCCAGCGCCAGCAGGCCCCAGAAGGCGAGTAAAAGAATAAACGAGCCGCTGCTGAACAAACTGACGAGCGCCTGACCGAGTCGTGGCTGTTCCGCAGTCAAGGTCACATCCCCACTCTCGCGTGGCGGGTCACGCAGCACGAACAACAATCCAACGGCATAGGCGACACCGAACAGTCCGAACACATCGAACGCCGCGGCCCATCCATGCTTCTCCGCCACCCAGCCGCCGATGCCCGCAAGGCCCGTGCCCACGCTCAAACCGGTCATGTGAATGCCCGTGGCGAGTGAGCGAGTGCTGCCGCGATGATAATCAGCGATCAAAGCGAGCGCGGCAGGCAGATACGCCGCCTCGCTCAACCCCATGAGCGCGCGCACGACGATCAGCTCCTCAAAACTCCGCGCATGACCCGTGAGCCACGTCAGCAGCGACCACACGAGCAGGCTGAACACGATCAGGCGGCTGCGATTGAAGCGATCAGCCAGGAATCCGGCGAACGGGCTCAGCAATCCATACACCCAAAGGAAAACCGAGGTCAGCAGGCCAAACTGCGCGTCCGTCATCGGCACCGCCTGCGTGAGTGAATCACGCATCGTGGTGATCATGATGCGGTCCAGGTAGTTCAGCGCCGCAACGACCCACAGCACGCCCACGATGAGCCACGCGCGCGGCAGACGATCGGTGTGAGGCGTTTCTGCGCGGGTGTCGGCTGTCATGGGATCATCGTGATGTCCTTCCGCAGCTTCAGGCGACCGAGCTTGTGTTCGCCGATCAACCAGACCTGTAGCGTGCCCGGTTTCTTCAGCAGTCCGGCGGGAATGGTGAGGGCACCCGCGCGTCTTTGCTCCTCGCTGAGGAAGAGCGGATGGCGTCCGTAGCTGTCCGCCGAGTTCCAGAGATAGACGGCGATGACTTTCATATTCTCAGCGCCGAACCCGACCTTCCAACCACCCGCGAAAGGCACGCTGTCGGCAGGCAGACGGAGGTCGAGATCACACACGGCAAACTCACAGGCTTGGCTTTGCGAACCATCTTTGTGAATCACATGTGCTGTGTAGTCGCCGCAGGTGTCGAAGCTGCGCTCATGCAAGCCGGGGCCCTCGAGTGCGATCTCCTCCATCACTTTTTCGCCACGGCGGATGACCAAGGTTCTCACGTCGAGCTTGTCGCGATCCATGACGTGAAACTTCACCGCCTTGCCCTTTTGATACGGCACCCAGTCTCCGAGATCGAGCAGCAGCGTGCGATTGATCTTCGGCGCGGTGGCATCGGCCGCATAGTTCGGGAAAAGTAGCGGCTCGGAGCGGTTCGTGCCGCGCCATGCATCGAGGTCGGTGATGCGAAAGAGTTGCTTGTTCCGCGAGGCGAGATGCTTGTTGAAGGCTGCGGCGCTGCGTTCCGTGGTCGCGGTGGTCGGCGGACGGCTTTCCTCGATGCGCACGGAGATCACGCGACCTTGATCGTCCTTCGTCACCGCCGTCACCATCTCCACATGCGAGCCGGAGGTCTCCGTGGCGTGTGGCGTGTAAATCATATCACCGACCTGCGCAGCCTCGGCCGACTGCGGCTCCACCAGTGTGATGCCGCCGCTGATTCCAGGTCCATAGCGACGGCTCACCTCCCAGATGCCGCAGCCCAGTGCGTAGCTGGTGTAGGAGGAGCAAACGGTGCCGTAATAAGCTGCTGCATTGGAAACTTTGCCCGTGAGGTTTTCGGTGTAGAGCACGCTCAGCGGATTCTCCACAGCGGCAAGGAAGGTACGCAATCCGATGTCGAAGCCGATGTATCGTCCCTCCGACCTCACGCTGGAGTAGGGCACGCCGGTGTATTCCTTTCCCGCTTCAAAGAAGCCACCCTTTCGGTTCGGCAAGGTTCCGGCGACCGGCGTCCATTTCACCCGCGAAAGGATGCGGGCATGCGCGGCGGTGCGCTCCTGCCAGGTTTGGGAAGCCTGTTCCTGCTGGCCGGCACGGGGTTTATCCGCAGCCCTCAGAGCTCCCGGCGACATGAGAAGGGCGGCCATGGCGGCAAACCATGCACGGCAAGGAGCGAGTGCGGTAATCATGAGGTCGGCTGGAAGTGAGTGATGGCTAAACGGAGTCCGAAGGCCGGAACTGGTCGGCAAAAGAGGCGAAGAACACAGGCTCACCGCTCGCATTCACCGCACCTCCTCCCAGTCAAACTCGAGCCGGATGATGCCGGGGTTCTTCTTCGCGCCGCTTTTGTAGGTGATGACGTGGAAACGCGTGCGCCCGTCACGCTCCGTCCAATATGGCTGGGCGTAGTAGCCATCGGCCACCGGTTGCTTCTCCGCATTGTCCAAGATCACATGCTGTGTGATGTCGAGCGTGTGCGGGTCAAACTTGAACAAGGCAAGCTGCATCAGCCCCGGCGCGGCCCAGTTGCGCCCAAGCAGATACGATGCGCCATCACGCTGAAACAAACGCGGCCTGCCGATATGCGAGGTGATGACCTGATGCGCGGCAGTGATGTCTTTCTTCTCAATCAACTTGAACTCCGCGTCCGTGCGCAGCAGCCATTCGCGATTGTCGTAACCACGCGCGGTGACGATGAAGCCATCGCCATGCGCCATGAACGCGCTTTCATTGATCGGTGCGTTGCCGAGTTCGTTTGTGATGCTGCGCACGAAGCGCCACGTCAGGCCGTTGTCATCGCTGCGGATCACATCCACGGATCCCGGCTGGCTCTTCGTCTTGTGAACGAGCTTTCCACCGGTGAGATTCGCAAAGGTCATCACCAGCACCCACGTCGTCTGGCCGCGTGTGATCGAGTCAAACGCATAGCCATACTCCACGCCATCGATCACGCCCGCCCGATGCACCGGCGCGAAGGTCTTGCCGCCGTTGTTGGACCTCACCACTGCCAATCCCGTCCGCAGCGAGCCCTGCGCCTCCTGCGCGTCGATGTAGTTCGCCACGTCCCCGTTCCCAAACCGCACCCATTCGCCCATCTGCATGATCTCGCCCTTCACCTCTGCCAGTGTGCCCGTGGCGAGGACTTTGCCAGATGCCTTGTCCAGCCTCAGCAGCACCTGCGTCGCTCCCGCATCCGCCGCGTGTGCTTTCCCGCGCTTGAAGCACACCAGCACCTCGCTCCCGAGATCCAGCACTGCCGGGAACGCCAGGTAGTCTCCGCCCGTCGCCAGCGTGTGAACGGATTTCTTCACAGGCAGAAATGGCTCCTGAGCAAGCGACTGCCAGCAAAGCAGCAAGGTGGCGGAAAGAAGGCAGGCTTTCATAAGGATCAGGCATACGCCCGCACTTCGACGATGCGTGCATGGTCGAGACCGTTCGTGGCGGTCACTTGGATGCGCAGCGCGGTGGCGTGCTCGGTTTGCTCCAGAAGATGCGAGCGACGGCGCTGGTAGTTGTGCGCCACCTTCAGCACATCCTGCCAACCATGGGTGGTTTCGAGGCTCAAAACGTAATCACGCACCGTTTCCGACTGTGGTTGTCCCCAGAGCATTTTTTGGGTGTAGCCGTCGGCTTGTGAAAGCGTGAGGAGGCGATGCTGGCCGGAGTCGAAAATCAGCACGACCTCGCGGATACAAACAGGCTCGTCCCAGCGGATTTCCAGCCACGCGGGCACCTCTTCACTCATCCAACGCTGCACGCCCTCTTGCCGCCGATCCGTCGGGACATTGGTGACGATGCGGGTGAATCCACTGCGCACGTTTTCAGGCTCCGCGCCAAGTTTGATGCTGGATGCGTTGATTTGTGCGGCCTGGCGGACGAGATCGCACGCGTCGTCGTTTCGCAGACCGATCAAATGGCAGTCGTCTTTGAGGAGTTGCTGCTGGATGGCGTACATCAGACTGGAGTCTGCCGCGATGTCGAAGGGCAACACGTTTTGCTTCAAAGCGAGCGCCGCCGCGGTGCCGACGCCTTGGCCGATGACGGCACAGGTGGCCATGACGCGGGTGGAGGCGAAGGCGATATGTGTGGCGGAGATGTTGCGGCCGGCAAACATCAGATTGCGCGGTCCGGTGGACACACAGCAGCGCAGCGGGATGTCGTAGATGTAGGGCAAATGATGCTGAGTGCAGGGCGGCAGCTCAGGTGCATCGACGCCCTCCGGCGGATGTGTGTCGATGGGCCAGCCGCCATAGGCAATGGCATCGGGGAAGGCGCGGGAGGTGATGAGATCGTTCTCCGTGAGGATGTGCTGGCCGATGAAGCGCCTGCTCTCGCGCTTGCCGGGCACGAAGCCGATCCACTCCAGCGCCCAGTGCGAGGCGTCGATGTCGGAGTGGTTTTTGACGAAGTCCCAGACGCCGAGCGTGATGGCGAGCAGCTCGTCGCGGATGCGTTCGTTGTCCTTCAACGTGTCGAGACAGCCGCCCCACTCGATCCACCAATAGCCGTATTCGAGGCCGAGATCGAAGCCGCTCTGGCCATAGGGCCGCAGTTTGAAATCCTTCGCGCTGAAGCGCCGTGCCCAAGGAGGCGCGGTGAAAGGCATCTCGCGGCCGTGCTTGCGAGCCTGGAACATGATCGACGAGCCGAGCGTCTTCGAGTCCGCCTCGTTCTGCGCAAGGGATTCGCCAAACTGCGCCTTGCTCTCGCGTCCGCGCATGAACGGCGCGCCTGCCTCGATGCCAAGCCGACCGTCGCCAGTGCAATCGACGAAGGTCTTTGCTCGAATGACGAAAGCATCCTCCGTGGACGGCCTCTCGGCGCGCACCTCGCGAATGAGCCCATCCTCGGCCACCGCACTGACGACGGTGGTGTTGAGATAAAGCGTCATGTTCGGTTCACGACGGCATTTGTCGTAAAGCAGGAGATCCATGAGCGCGGGCGAGCGCTGCGGATTCTGCACGGCAAGGTCGAGACGCAGTTCCTCAATGATGCCGCCCTCGCGCAGCTCGTTTTGCAGCTCCTTGCCGCCGCTGAGTCCCGTGGCACCGACGATGTGCATGCGCACCTCACTGCTCGCATTGCCGCCGAGCACGCTGCGGTCCTGGCAAAGGATCACGCGCGTGCCGAGACGTGCCGCTGCGAGCGCACAGCACACACCCGCGATGCCGCCACCCGCCACGAGCAGGTCGCATTCGAGAGTCTGCTCGGTCACGGGCATGGCGCGTCAGAGTTGTACCGCCGCGCGGGCTGCTTTCATACCGGTGGAAACGCAGCGGAAGTCGCTGATCACATTGAAGAAGCGGAAGCCCATGTCGTGATAGCCCTTCACCTGCTCCGGGGCACAGGGAATGGCCGCGACCTTGCCGTGACGAGCACATGCATCAGCCACGCTCTGCAAAATCACCCGCACCTCGGGATCGTCCGTCTTGCCGAATTTGCCAAGGCCCAGCGTGAGATCAGCGGGACCGACAAACAGCACATCCACACCCGGCGTGGCCGCGATTTCATCAACATACGGCACCACTTCCGGCTCCTCGATCTGCACGACGAGGAAATTCTCGTCATTCGCCTTCGCTAGATACTCCGCAGGCGGGATGCGGCCAAAATCCGCCTCCGCATGAATGCCATCGAAGCCACGCGCGCCGAGCGGCGGAAACTTCATAGCACTCACCACTTCGCGCACTTCGTCGACATGCTTCACACGCGGCAGCATGATGCCACGCGCACCGGCTTCGATGAGATGCAACACGTCCGTGTAGTTCGATGGCTTCACTCGAATCAACGCGTCAGCGCCACCGAGCCGGCAGGCCTGAATTAGCGCATACACCATTGAGGCATCCCCGCGCTTATGCTCCAGACAGATCCACACGGCGTCGTAGCCCGATGAGGCGATTATTTCGACCAGTTCAGGGTCGGTGTAGCAGGACTTGGCCGTGACGACGGTTTCGCCTGCACGGATTTTCTTCAAGACGGCGGAAGGCTGCATGCAAGGTGGGCTTTTCAAATCTCCGACTCTTTCGGCACCACAAACGGCGCACGATACTCGCGGGTGAGCAGTGCGTTCGCGGCGGCGTTGTCGAGGAAGGATTCCTTCTCGCCATCCACGCGGAGATGCTGGCCGAGCGTGAGCTGCGTTTTGTCGAGATCGACTCCGGCTTCGGCGAGGTAGTGTTTCGTGCGCTCCAGGGTGTCCTGCACGTCTTCGTGGGCTTTGATGTCGCCGAGATGCTTCGAAATGTCGTTCACGGAGGTTTTCGAGCCGAGGCGATACGAGATATTCGCGATGTGGCAGAGCGCGGTGCTTTGATGGCCTTCCTTGATGTCAGCGGTGAGGTCGGTGTGCTTGCGGCTGCGCACGGTGCGGAGGAAGTTGGCGAAGTGGTTCTCCGATTTGCCTCCTTCAAAGGCGCGGACGAGGTTGCCTTTCGGATCGAAGAGGCTCGTGTCGGCGATGATGCCTTCGCTGCCGTAGAAGAACCACATGGATTTGATCGTGGGATGAAACGGCGCGGTTTTGAGGCCGCGGGTTTCGGAGACGATGGTCTTGTCGCCGAAGTCGAAGATGCCGACCTGCGAGTTTGGCGTCTCCGCCACGTCGGTGTAGCCGAGGCGACCGCCATAACTCATCACACTGCGACCCAATCCGGTAACGCCGAGGCCCCAGCGGCAGATGTCGAGCGAGTGGACGTTGTTGTTGCCGATCTCGCCGTTGCCGGTGTCCCAGAACCAGTGCCAGTCATAGTGGAACTTCAGCCGCGTGAGCTTCGTCATCGGCGCGGGACCGGCCCAGAGGTCGTAATCGCAACGCGGCGGCATCGCACACTCCGCCGGGCCGCCGATGCTGCCGCGTCCGCTGTAGATGATGCTCTTCGCCAGCTTCACCTCGCCCAGTTTGCCCTCGCGCATGAACTTCACCGCCTCGGCCAAAGCGCCGCGCGACCGGTTCTGCGTGCCCGTCTGCGCGATGCGCCCCAGCTTCCGCGCCACTTGCACGATGCGGCGGCCTTCCTCGACATTCTGGCTCACCGGCTTCTCGACATACACATCCTTGCCCGCCTGCATCGCCCAGATCGCCGCCAGCGCATGCCAGTGATTCGGCGTGGCGATGAAAACGACATCCACCGCCTTGTCTTCGAGCACCTTTCGCAAATCCTGCACCTTCTTCGGCATCGGGCGCTTCAGTTCGACCAGCAACGCACCCACTTCATCCGCGCGGTCGAGATCAGGATCGCAAACATAAGCCACATCGCAATCCACCAGCCGCGCCAGCTCCCGAGCATGCGCTTTCCCACGAATCCCACAGCCGATGATCGCGGCGGTGAGCTTTTCGTTCGGGCTGCTTGATGTCGGGTCGGCAGCGAAGAGCTGAGAAGGAAGGGCAACAGCGGCAGTGGCCATCAAGGAGTCTTCAAAGAAACGGCGGCGTGTGGATGTGAGCATGGTGGTTAGGGGGAGAGATTCAGTTCGGCCAAGTAGATCGCGGTGATTGTCTTGCTGGCCTCGTCCTTCTCATGGCTCGAATACCAGGAGATGAGGCCCTTGGTCGGTGAAAGCTCGATGAAGCCTGGATACGAGTTGTCGCCGCCGCTAGGGAGTTCGGCGAACTCGTGGAACTTGTCGCCGACGAGCCAACCGAGGGATGTTTTCGGGCCGCGATCCTTGGTTTGGTTGCGTCCGCCGACGAGGATGTGATCGCTCCATTTCACCAGCAGCGGGCCGCCGACGAAACGGTCGAGCGGGCGGCGGTTCCAGTCGGTGTAGGGCGGTTTGGAGCTGGCGAGCATGGAATTGCCTCCTCCGTTGCGATCCAGGGCCAAAACGCTGCCGTCCTTCTCGAAGAAGAAGGCCGTTTCATTGCCGCCAGACTCCTGAAAGTAGGCGCGATGGCGGAAGATGATGCCGTCATCACTTTCGAGCATGATGGACTGGTTGTGGCCGCGCTCTCCCATCACGCTGACGGCAAAATTGGCCTTACGCCGTCCACAGAGGTAGGCTTTGCCGTCGCAGGTGGCGGCTCGCCAGATGTAGTAGCCAAAGGTGCCTTCCAGCAGCGTGGGATCGCTCCATTTCGTGCCATCCGGCGATGATACTGCAAAGCCGAGCTGCTTGTTCATGTCATAGTCCTTTCGATCCAACAGGCCCGACCCGGTCCACCATGTGCCGGTGTAGAGGAAGAGCTGGCCGTTGAAGTCGAGGAAGTGCGGATCACGCGTATCGCGGTCTTTGACGCTGAAACGATGCACCTGCGTCCACGTCGCTCCTTCATCCGTGCTGCGCATGATGATGACCGAGGCCGTGTTGAATACCATGTGGCCGTTCGGGCAACTGCGGAAGCACAGGTATAGCTGGCCTTTGAAGCGAACGAGGTCGGTGAACGCGTTGTGCTCGCCGTTGTGAAAGACGCGGCGGATGTTCGTGACGGTCACTTTCGGTGGCTCGGCTTGAAGAACGCCAAGAAGCCCGGCCAGGAGGAAAAGAAGTGTGCGCATGGCTTACTTGAGCAGTTTTTCCGCCTCCACCTTCGCCTTCGCGAGCACATCGGCGAGTGACACGGGTTTGCCGCCCTGGCGGAGGCTTTCGTCGGCGGCTTCCATGAAGGTAAAGATCTCGATGGTCTCCTCCGCGCTCACCGGTGGCGTGCCGCTGCGGAAGAATTTGCCGATCTGGCGGCAGAGGCCCTCGTAGCTCACGGCTTTCGCGGCCTGACCGATGCTTTTGCTGCCATAGGCCACCGCGCCGAAGTCCGCCTTGCCCTTCACGATGCCGCGATACGCGCCGATGCGCCCGTCTTTCCAAGTGCCGGTGGCGATGTCGTTGTTAGCACCTTTGACGCGTGAAACTGTCTCACAGCCCGTGCCCATGATTGTGTAGAGCGCCTCGACGCCGTGGATGCCGTAGAAGAAAAAGTCCGGCGTGCCCTCTTGATACGAGCATGGACCCCAGGTCGCAGCGCCGAGGATGTCGCCGACCTCGGCGTTGCCTTTGAGCGCCATCAACTCAGGACCAAAGCGTGAGGATGAGCTGCTGAAAAAAGGCACGTTGTGCTTCTTCGCCAGTTCCACGATGGCGATGGCCTCGGCAAGCGTGCCAGCGAGTGGTTTGTCGATGAAGACCGGTTTGCCCGCTTTGAAGATTTCCCGTGCTTCCTTGAGGTGGATGCGGCCATCGACGCTCTCCAGCAGGATGACATCGACTTTTTCGAGCAGCTTCGGGATCGAATCGACAATCTCCACGCCCATGTCGCGAAGCTGCTGCGTGAACTTTTCTTTGCGGGTGGCGCTGGCGGGCATGTCTGTGCCGCCCGTGTAGCCGGTGGTCACTTTGATTCCTGCCAGCTCGCCCTCCGTCTCGCCTTTGTTGAAAAGCTTCGTGAAGGCCGGCACATGCGAGGTATCGAGCCCGACAATGCCCGCGCGGAGCTGTTTGAGGCCGTCTTGAGCAATGGCGGTGCCGCAGAGAAGGAGTGCGAGGAGGAGGTGTTTCATGGCTGTTCCTTCAAAAGGTCCGAGATGGTCTGTTTCATCAATTTTTCTGACTCAGGGGCCGCATAGGCCTGCGATGGCTCGTAGCCGCCTTCGATGAAAGAGTGCTCCAGCGGGATGTAACCGGTGACGCCGTCGCCATAGCTCGCGGTGCAGACAAAACCTCCCGCACGCTGCTGCTGCGCGAAGAGTTGATACTCGACGAAACTCTCGCCCGGCAGATGCAGCAGGCACACGTCATCACCGAGATGCAGGCTGGTGAAGGGAATCGGCTCGCGATGACGGATGAAGCCGATGCGCAAGGCGGCACTGATGCGCGTGGCGGGCCGTGTTTCGGTGTTTTGCAGCACCTTGAGCATGCGCTCCTCCGGGAACTCGGGATCAGGCTGCAAGACGACCGGCACATGCCGCCATGCGATCTTGGTAAGCGGCACTCGCTTCGCTTCCTTCTCCGACTCGACCATCGCCGCGTGGATGCGGCCAGCGAGCAGCGGGCGCATCGGCGGTGTGCCGTCGTTGTATTTGCCAGCACCGATATTGCCGCCGCAGCCGGTGAAGTAGATGTGTGGCACGCCGTCCTCCTGCGTGCGCTTTTCACGGGCAATGCCAGCGAAGTCATGGCTCACGATGCCGTCGCCGTAGTAGCTCATCGGGTGCGTGGCGTAGTAGTGCAGCGCGGCGAGCTTCTTGTCTCCATTCCAAAAGCTGATCGTCTTGAGCATCGGGTCGATGAGACCTTCCGGCAGCGCCCGCAGCACGGGGTCTTTCGAGCCACTGCCTCGCATCTTGCCCACCTTGCCGTCGATGACCTGCACGCGGCGATTCCCAGCAACTTCGAGCACTTTGGCTTCGCCTGTCGAGATGTGTGTGACGTTCTGCGGAGTCTTCAATGCGGCCTCAATGCTTGCTGCGACACCTGCGAGCGCTTTTTCGGTCGCAGCGGCATCGATGATGCCGATCTCCGGCAGCAGCTTCTGCGCGGCGTTGTCCACCAGCGGTGCATTGTGCTGATGCAGCGAGTGCAAGGCCACACGCTCGGGCGAAGTGCCCGCTGCCTTGGCCAGGACCTCGCGCCAGTGCATGTGGTCAGCGCCGCGAATCTCGCAGAAGTCCACCGCGCATAGAACGACGGGCTTCTCGTCACTCAAAAGCACGACACCCAGTGCCAGCAGCGGTTCGCTGACTCCCAATGCAGGTTTGACGAGTCCACCACACAACGGCGCGCCGACCGGTGGTGTCACATCAGCACGAAACGTGGCGATTTGCACCGCAAAGGCCTGAATCGGAAGCAGGAACAAACAGAGAAGTGTTTTCATGGATGGAGGATCTGCGTTTGGGCGTGCCGCTGCGAGTAGATCGAGTTCATCCCATCAGCCCCTGGATGTCGATGAGGTGAAGCTGGCGGCCATTCGCCCCATCCGGCGCGTCGATGCATACCCAGCGCTCATCGCGGCTGCTGCGTGGATGGCAGTCCACGCGCCATTCACCTTTGTATTCCGGGGGTTGCGGGAAGTAACCGAGGTCAATGCGGCGGTTCGTGGCGATGTGATACAAGTGCGGCGTCTGGATGCGGCGGACGCCTTTGGGATAGGTGTCGTTGAGGATCCACTCGTTGTTTTTCAAATAGGTGAGGTGGCCGCTGCCATCGAGCACGCCGTGGCCGATCTCGGCGACAATGCCGCTGTCCTTGTCCTCAAAGAGGAAATCGCCCCACTCCTTGTTGCCGAGCCAGTCTTTGGCCTGCGAAAGAATGTGCGTGGCATCGCGCCAGATGAAATGGGAGGCGTAGCCATTCGGGATCACGATTCGTAGATCGCTGCCGTCCATGTTAGCCGTGATGAGGCGCGTGAGATGGCCGCCTTTCGGCTGCGTCCAGCGATGCAGCATGATGAAGCGCTTCCCATCCGACCCCACGAGCAGGTGGTAGGCGTGGTGCTTCGAAGTCGGGTGGTTTTCCATCACCTCGCCGGTCTTCGAAAGCAGTTCGTGGCTGACGATCAACTTCTCCGCGCCCGTTTCCAGATTCACATGAGTCACGCCGCTGCCTTTGGGAGCCATGTCATCGAAAAAGCGGTCACGGATGCCCGCGTAACCGTAACCGGGCCGGCAATCCGCCACGCGAGAGAAATCGCAGCTCACGGCTTCTTTGCCGTTGGGGCTCAAAGCGTAGATCGGAGCCGGAAGCGTGTGCTTCTCGCCTGTTTTGACATCCATGATGTGACTGACGTAACGGTCCTTCTCACGGTCGTTCCAGATGATCTTCGATTTGGTGCCCGGGATCCATTGCAGCATGCAGCCCTGCTGCCAGTTCCAGGCATTCGACTTGCCGAGCGGAATCCATTTGTCCTTCTCCTGCAAATCGACCATGCCCACCTCGATCACATCATCCCCCGTCGGCGAGCGATGCTCAAAGTTCACCTTGTTGCAGAGCACGAAGCGGTTGTCCGGTGAGAACTGGAGCTTGTCGTAGTAGGCGAACCAGTGGAAGCCCGGCCCCTTCGTGATGACGCGGGTCGGTGGGAACTTCGGCGCTTCCTGGCCACGAGCGGCGAGAGGAGCTAGTGCGAGGGAGGAGAGGAAATGGCGGCGGTTGGTCATGCAATGACTAAAACACCGCGAGGAGGAAGATTCTTCTAGTTGCGAGTTCGGGCGCGGCATTTCGTATTCAATGGCCATGAATCGCATTCTCACCTTTTTTTGCCTCGCTCTTGCCGTTCCCACATTCGCCGAAGACTGGCCGCAGTTCATGTTCAACGCGGCGCACAGTGGCAACGCGGCCCAAATCGACATCAATGTCGAAAAACTCGGCCTGCAAGGCGCGGTGGCGATGACGGATGGCATTTACACCTCGCCCGTGGTCGCGGGCGGCAAGGTGTATGTCGTCGATGGCTCGGGCTGCGCGGCTTGTTTCGACACAGCGACGCTGAAGGAGGTCTGGCGCTTTCAAAGCAAGGGCGGCAAGCAAAACGTGAACAACGTCTCCTCGCCTGCCATCGCAGGGAAACACCTGCATTTCGGCACCACGGCCGGAATTTATTATGTGCTGGATCGCGAGACGGGCGCGGTAGTGAAGGAGATCGACTGCGGGGAGCCGATCTTCAGCACGCCGGTCGTGGCGAAGGAGCGCGTGTATGTCGCCACACTCGGCGCACAGGTGCTGGCGCTCACGTTTGAGGGCGAGCAGCAGTGGAAGTGGGATTTTGTGAAGGAAATCGTCGGTTTCGATGGCAACCGCTGGAGCGGCGAGTCCTGGGCCGCGTTTTGCGAGAAGCGCATGCTTGCCACGCTCAAACCGGGCACGAAGCCCACATCGAGTGATGGACGCGTGAACTGGAAGGATCATTTCGTATGCTCGCGCGACATCTGCCTCATCAAGGGCAACGTCGTCGTCATTCCCGCAGGCGGCAGAACGCTGTTCCTCGAAGACACGGGTGCTGCGCCGAAGCTGAAGGCCACCGGCGAGATCCCCGAGTGGTCGGGGAAAGAATTTCCAGCCACCTTCGGCCAAAGTGCCGATGACGAGGGCAACGTCTATGTGCAGTGGCACCGCCGCGACAACGCGGGTCGCGTGGACATCATGCGTCTCGAAGGCGATACACTGAAAACTGGCGATTTCGTCGCAGGCACCGACACGAACATCCGCATGGACGGCCTGCTGAGCTTTTCACCCGTGGCTATTCGTGGGAGTGAGGTGTTTCGCGTGAAGCCGGAGAGCGGACGTGGATTGATCCGACATGACATGAGCACCAAGGAATCCAAACCACTCAGCAGTGCGGGAGCCATCGCGCCGCCCGTGCTCACAAAACGGCATGCGATCTTCGGCGGGCTGGATGGGGTGCTTTACATCGCCACACTAAGCGGTGACGCGCCAATCAAGAAGTTGGGTGTCGGCACCCATGCGATTTCAGCGCCAGTGGCAGTAGCTGATGGTTTTGTTTTCGTAGCCGACGAAGGTGGTTATCTAGCAAAGTATGGTTCGCTCAAAACAGACCTGCTAACAGGCATCAATGTCACCGGGCCTGCCGTTGACGTGATCCGCAGTCCGCTCACCAGCAAACTCGCCGACGCCAAATACGACTGGTACACGAACTACGGCAACTTCGCGGGCCAGAACTCGAACAACCAGGATCTCAAGCCGCCGCTGCGCATGCGCTGGGCACGGCGGCTCGAAGGCACGGTGAAGCATCTGCCGGTCTGCGGCGGCGGAAGGCTCTACACGCACACGGCCGAGGGGCAGATCATCGCGGTGGAGCAGGACACGGGCCGTCTGCTGTGGCGGCGCTGGTGGCCGGATGTGTATTTGAGTTTCACCTCTCCGCTCTACATCGACGGCAAGCTGCTGATTCCGCAGGCGGGCATGAAAAAATCCTTCGTGCGCTGTCTCGATGCCGCCACGGGCAACATGCTGTGGGAAGCGCCGTTCACCGGCAGCCCGAGCTGGAGCCGGCAGTTCCCGCCGGTAGTCGCGGGCAAGATCGCCATTTATGCGAGCGGCAGCGGCGATTATGCGCCGCAGGGCAGCGAGAAGCCCTACACCTTCGGCGGCGAGCCGGTGAAGCCTGCGGACGGCAGCGAGGTGATGAGCTTCATCTACTCGAACGACAATCCCTATTACCCGAAAAACCATCACCCGCGCGTGTGGGCCTGGGATTTGGAAACGGGCAAGGTCGTGTGGGAGAAGGATTTTTATGACCAGGGTCGCGGCGGCAACGACTGCGGCATCTGCATCCTCGACGGCAAGCTCTACTACAGCGTGTTCTTCGGCTACGACGCCGATCAGCGCGCGCGGCGCGGCCTTCCCGTGAAAAACAACGGCCTCACCTGCTGCATCGACCCGAAGACCGGGAACATCCTCTGGCAGACCAACGACTACTACGTCACCGCCAAATGCACTCTCAGCGCCCGCGATGGGAAGCTCTACATCGGCGGCTTCAACCGTGCTCAGCAAGGCACGGACGACCGCTTCGTCTGGTGCCTGGATGCCAACACCGGCAAACTCGTCTGGAAGTCCGACGCCGTGACCTCCGCGCTCAATGTCGTCAGCGTGGGCGAGCGTTTCATGTTCTCCAACGCCCTGCGCGGCAAAGGCAACATCTTCGACCGCGAGACGGGCAAGGTCACCTTCAGCATCCTCACCAACTACGCCTGCTGCCGCTTCACCATGAGCGAGCCCTACGTGCTCGGCGCGAACATGGACATGATCGACCTCTCCCAAGAAGGCAAGCTCGTGTCCACCGGCCCCGCGATTGATTCACGTGAGTGCTTGGGCGCTGTGGTGAGCAACGGCCGCATCTTTTATACTTCGCAGGCCAGCGGCTTCGTTGTGTCGCAGACCTACGGACCGGAGTCGAAGGATCTGCCGCCTGCGTGGGAAGTGCGGGAGTAATGTGGTCCGCACAGTCCTCTGTGCGGCGCACCGCACCGCAACCAGCCTCCAAACATGCCACAGCGCTTCTCCATCCGTGAGTTTTACCGTGAAACACCTCACCGGACTACCACGCGCCGCACAGAGGACTGTGCGGACCACTCTATTCCACCCAGCGGATGCACGAGGCCATCGGCACCTCGACTGGCCCTCCATGCGCTGTGATGCTGCCGCTCGTAGCGTCGATCTTGAACACCACGACATTGTTTCCCGGCATGTTCGCGCATAATAGCCACTTCCCATCGGGCGTGATGAGCAGATTTTGCGGGCCTTTGCCGCCGCTGGGTTGGATGGCGAGTAGTGTGAGCGTGCCATCCTCGGCGATGCGGTAGCTGGCGAGGCTGTCGTGGCCGCGATTGGTGCCGTAGAGGTGCTTTCCATCAGGTGTGATCTTCAAATCGGCGGTGTAGCTCTTGCCGGTAAAGTCGGCAGGCAAAGTGGCGATGGTTTGTTTCTCCTTCAGCGTGCCGTCGGCGGCGCTCCGGTCGAAGACGGTGACCGTGTTGGCGAGTTCGTTGATGACATACACGAGCTTGCCGCCGGGATGGAAGGTGAGATGTCGCGGACCGCTGCCGGGCGTGAGCTTGGCGAAGGGTTGGGCCTCGTTTGGCGTCAGTTTCGCCGTGGCGGCATCGAGCGTGTAGATCATGATCTTGTCGATACCGAGATCGGCAGCGAGGGCGTGCTTGTTGTCCGGACTGATGACGAAGCAGTGCGCATTCGGCCCCTTTTGACGCGAGGAATCGGCGCTGGAGCCGCTGTGTTGGAAAAACGAGACCACCTCGCCCAGCGAGCCGTCACTTTTCACGGGAAGCGAGGCGACGCTGCCGCTGGAGTAGTTTGCAACGAGCACGGATTTGCCCGCGGCATCGACATCAAGGTAGCAGGAGGCCGTGCCGCGTGCGGATTGGTGATTGAGACGCTTCATGCGGCCTGTGCGGCCTTCGAGGGCAAAGGCGGCTACGTTTTCGTCCTCATCGCCGCCAAATTTCTCCGCGTCGATGGCGTAGAGAAAACGTTTGTCCGGCGAGAGGGCGATGAAAAACGGATTCTGGATGTCTGTCGTGCGATGCAGCGGCTTCAGCGTGCCTTTTTCCGAATCGAAGGTGAAGGCGTGAATGCCGCCCTTTTCACCTGAGGCGAATGCCGAGACGAAGACAAGTGGTTCAGCGGCGGACAGAGACATGGCGGCAAGGAGGAGCAGGAGCGTGCGCATGATGCCCAAACGCTCTCCAAACCCGCCCCTTGCGGCACAATGGATCAATGCGGTTTGGGGCCATCCTCATCCTCGGCTTCATCCGCCAGATCCTCGCCGCCGAGCGCACGCGCAGCATCTTCCATGAAGGCGCGCATGTTTTCCTCATTGATGGCCTGCTGGGCGGCCTGCTCGTCCGCATCCGCTTCCCACTGACGCTCGGAGACATGGAGCACATAATCGGTGGTCTGGATGACGATGCGGCCGTTGCGGTCGCTGAACCACTCCAGGTAGAGCGAGTTAGAGAGCACCCAGGGCACCTCGTGGAAGCGCTTCTCCTCCAGCGCCTTCATCCAGACCTCCTCGGGCACTAGGAGCTTCTTGAGCTTTTGCGATGCGGTGATGTCGCCCACGGAGCCGGTTTGAATCATCGCGAGGCCATCGTCGTATTGCGGCTGCGGAACGGGATTGGGGTTCTCAAAGGTCAGCTTGCAGCCCGCGAGGTCCGGCCATGCGTCGCCCACGAGATCGAGCGTCATCGGTTGCTCGCGTCCGAGCAGCCAGAGCGTACCGGTCACACTCCCGCGCACGGTGTTGTCGATCTCACCGCGAATCACCATTTTGTCGAATCTCCAGGCCATGGGCGGGTGATACGACGGCAAAGAAGGAGTTCAAGCAACGATCAGCGTTGATGCCACGCCTCAAACACCTTCGCCATGGTGGCGACGCGTTCGGGCTGCTCGGAGGCGAGATCATGAAGCTCCGTGCGGTCGGTGCTCATATCATAAAGTTCCCATTTGCCTTTCGAGGCAGCGACGAGCTTCCAGTCGCCCATGCGCACGGCTTTGCTGCCGGAGGTGGCCCAGCAGAGGGATTCATGACCGGCCCGTGTGCCGCCTTTGATCACCGGCAGAAGCGATTTTCCTGCGAGAGGTGTCACCACACGATTGTCGAAGGCGGTGGGATAATTTTGGCCAGCGACATCGAAGACGGTCGCGGTGATGTCGGTGATGTGGCTGACCTCGGGGCTGATTTTGCCGGCAGGCACGACTCCCGGCCACCAAGCGATCAGCGGTGCTGAAATGCCGCCTTCGTGATTCGACTGCTTGTGCTGGCGGAAGGGGGAGTTGGAAACATTGGCCCAGGCGGGACCGGCGGTGACGAAGGTGTCGCCGGGGCCGGGCATGATGTCGGGCTTGTTGCCCACGCGGGTGCGTTTGCCGTCGGCCCGCCAGGTCTGGCCTGGCTTGTCGAGTTGCCCGACAGCCTTGTCGGAAGCGCCGTTGTCGCTGAGGAAGAAGACGAGCGTGTTGGTGCCACGCACGGCCTCCATCACGCGCCCCACACTTTGATCGAGGCAGTCGATCTGCGCGGCAAAGACGGCCATGCGCTCCGCTTCCCAGTCGAGATGTTCAGCCTCGCTCCAGGCGGCTGCACGAGCCTCGCGCGGCGAGAGTTTCGTGCCGGCAGGCAGGATGCCGCTTTCAACGAGGCGCTTCAGGCGTTGCTCGCGCGCGGCATCCCAGCCGAGTTTGCGATACAGCTCACGATACTTCGCGATGTCGGCCGCTTTCGCATGCAGCGGCCAATGCGGCGCGTAATGGGCCATGTAGAGAAGGAAGGGCTTTGTTTTGTCCCGCTGCTGGAGGAATTCGATGGTGAAATCGGTGATGAGGTCAGTCTTGTAGCCGCCATCGGGGATCGTGTAGGGCTTTCCATCGCGGTAGAAGGCGGTGTTGCGCGTGTTGGCGAAGTAGTTGCCCGGCCCTTGATGCCCGGTGGTGCCAAAGTAGCGATCCACATGATGCGAGAGGTTCTGCGGATCGTGCCAGTCCTCCGCCGTGAGCATGTCCAGCCGACCGACGGCGCAGGTTGTGTAGTCGGCGCGTTTCAGCACCTCGAACATCGTCACGCAGTTGTTCGTGAGCAGGCCGGTCCACTGCGTCATGCCGACCTGATGCGGGTGAAGCCCGGTCATCAAGGCGGCGCGTGAGGGACCACACAAAGCGCAATTGTAGAACTGCGAGAAGCGCATGCCCTCGGCGGCGAGTTTGTCGAGATTCGGCGTCTGAATCTCGCCGCCGTAGCAGCCTAGGTCGGAGAAGCCCATGTCATCGGCCAGGATGACGATGATGTTCGGGCGCGGTGCCGCTGCCGCGAATGATGAGAGCAGGCAGAGGAGGATAAGCAGGCGTTTCATGCGAGGATGTCATGCACCACATCGCCATACACATCCGTGAGGCGGAAATCGCGACCGGCGTAGCGGTAGGTGAGCTTTTCGTGATCGAGGCCGAGTTGATGCAGGATGGTGGCGTGCAGATCGTGGACGTGGACTTTGTTTTCCTCGGCGTTCATGCCGAGTTCGTCGGAGGTGCCGTAGGCGAGTCCGCCTTTGATGCCACCACCGGCCAGCAGCGTGCTGAAGGCGGTGTGGTGATGATCACGACCGCGGCGCATCGGATCGACCTTCTTGTTCTTGTCCTCGGTTTCCTGCGAGTAAGGCGTGCGGCCAAACTCGCCGGTCCAGACGACGAGCGTGTCATCGAGCAGGCCGCGTTGTTTCAGATCGCTGATGAGCGCGGCGGAGGCGCGATCGCTGTCGGCGCAGAGTTCGGGGTGGCGCTTGTAGTGGTCGCTATGGGTGTCCCAGGGCTGATTGTTGCTGCTGGTGTAATAGACGCTGATGTAGCGCACGCCAGACTCGGCGAGACGACGTGCGAGCAGGCATGAGCGGCCAAAAGGTGTGTCGCCATACAGCTCGCGCATCTTCGCGGGCTCGCGGCTGATGTCGAAGGCATCGCTGGCGGCGCTTTGCATGCGGTAGGCGGTCTCCATGGCCTTGATCTGCCCTTCCAGCGCGGTGTCGTGCTCGCGCTTTGCGGCATGGAGGTGATTGAGCTTCTGAATCAAATCGATCTGCCGTCGCTGCTGTGCGGGGGCGAGCACAGAGTTGCGCACGTTGGCGACGAGTTTGTCCACGCTCATGTCGGAGGTGATGACACCGGTGGCCTGATACTCGGCTGGCAGGAAAGAGTTGCTCCACAGCGCCGGTCCCACCACGATGTTCGGCGTGGGCCGCAGCACGACAAAGCCCGGCAGGTTCTCATTTTCGCTGCCAAGCCCATACAGCACCCACGAGCCGAGCGAGGGGCGGATCGGCTGAATGTTGCCGGTGTTCATCATGAGCAGTGCGGGCTCATGATTTGGCACGTCCGTGTGCATGGAACGAATGACGCAGCAATCGTCGATGATGCTGCCCAGTGCTGGCAGGCTCTCGCTCACCTCGATGCCACTTTGACCACACTTGCTAAACTTCAGCGGCGACGACATGAAGCCGCTCGTCTTCGGTGCGCGGTAAAGCTTGCCCGACGGCTGCTGGCCCTCGTATTTCTTCAGCGCCGGTTTCGGATCAAAGGTGTCGATATGCGACGGCGCGCCGTTCATGAAGAGGAAGATCACTCGCTTCGCCTTCGGCGTGACCTGCTGCTTCACCGCCGCGTTCGCCTGCGATCCCATCATGCCCGCGAGACCGATCGCGCCGAAGCCCGCTGAGAGTCGTTGGAGAGCGTCACGCCGGGTCATCTGGGCTGGGTTGTGTTCAGTCCACATAAAGCATTTCGTTGGTGGCCAGCAGAGCCTGCGCGAGCTGCTCCCACGCGGTGAGGGCAGACTCGGCGGGTTGTTTCAGAAACTCCTGGGCGATGGCGAGTTCTTCCGTCTCGGGTTCGCGGGCAAAAAGGAGTTCGTAGGCGTGGCGAATACGTGCAATGTCATCATTGCCGCTTTGCTGAAGGCGCTGGGCGAGCTTTTTCGACTGCTCGATGATGAAGGGGCTGTTCATCACGAAGAGCTTCTGCGTGGGCGTGGTGCTGCTGCTTCGGCGGGCGGCGTGGACGTTCGCATCCGGGTAATCGAAGAGCATGAGCGTCTTGTTCAGCTCGCGGCGGCTGACCTGGGAGTAAATCGTGCGTTTGTGATGCGTGGGAGCATCGAGGCTCTGCGATGCGCCGCCTTCCAGAGTGAGCGTGCCTGCGGTGGCCATGATGGCATCGCGCCACGATTCGATACCGAGCTGGCGGCGGTTCATGCGCCAGAGGTGATCGTTTGCTTCATCAAGCTGGGAGTTCGCGGCGCTGCCGCTGCTGCTTTGGCGATAGGTGGCGGACATGACCAGTTCGCGCATGAGACGCTTCAAGGACCAGCCGTCCTGCATGAAGCGGATGGCGAGGTCGTCGAGCAGTTCAGGATGTGTCGGTTTGTCGCCCGTCGCGCCGAAGTTACTCGTGGTGCGTGCCAGGGGCTTGCCGAAGAGCAGATCCCACACGCGATTCACCATCACGCGGGCCGTGAGCGGATTGGCAGGATCGGTGATCTGGCGGGCCAACTCCGCACGACCGCTGCCTTGCTGAAACTTCGCCGGCTCACCCTTGCTCAGCACCTGCAACCAGCCACGCGGAGCCGTGGTGCCTGGAGCCTCCATATCACCACGATCATAGACGGGCAGGTCATGCGGCTTGAGGTCGCGCACGACGTGAAGGGTGCCAGGGTCCATCTTGTCGGCCAATGTTTTGCTGTCCTCCTCCTTGCCATCGGGGCGCAGATTCACCATCTGCACCGAGGCGAAGACACCAGCCATGGCGTAGTAATCGCGGGCCGTGATCGGATCGAACTTGTGATCGTGGCAGCGTGCGCAGGCAACCGTGAGGCCGAGAAAAGTCTGCGAAACAGTGTCCACCTGCTCCGACCACTCCTCCGCCTGCACATCCAGCCGGCTGCGAGCATACAGCTTGTGCCCGAGCCCGAGAAAACCGAGCGCGGCGAGGTCTGCCTTGTTTTGCGGCTCGATCAAATCAACCGCGAGCTGCTTCTCGATGAATGCATCGTAAGGCAGGTCGGCATTGAAGGCCGCGATGACCCAGTCGCGATAACGCCACGCGTTCGGATAGTTGAGCGAGGAGTTGCCGCCTACCTGATGCGCCTGATCCTCGGCATAGCGCGCGAGATTGAGCCACACACTCGCCATGCGCTCGCCAAAGGCGCGACGACCAAGCAAATCCTCTGCCAGCCGTGCATAGGCATCCGGGCGCGTGTCATTTACAAACACCCGCACCTCCTCAGGCGTCGGCGGCAGGCCGGTGAGGTCAAAGGTCACGCGGCGGATCAAAGTCCGCGCATCGGCCTCACGTGAAGGTGTGAGATCCTTCGCCTCCATGCTCGCGAGGATGAAGTGATCCACACGCCCACGCGGCCATGCGGCGTCTTTCACCTTTGGCAAGGCCCGGGCCTTCGGCGGCACGAAGGACCAGTGCTGGCGTGCCTTGGCCCAATCAATCGCCACAGGCTCCGCCGCCTGCGTGATGACGCAGAGCAGGAGTGAGGTGGCGATGATTTGGAGCGGGGCGTTTGGCACCTGACCAAAACGTGGTGTGAACGGCTTTTTCCTCTGCAAATCACGCGATCAGTCCCTTCACCACCTTCGCAGGATTCACGCCAGTGAGGCGGAAGTCGAGGCCTTGGAAACGGTAGCTGAGCTTGTTGTGATCGAGGCCGAAGAGATGCAGGATCGTGGCATGGAAGTCGTGCATGGACACGGGATCGCGCGCGACGTGCCAGGCGAAGTCATCGGTCTCGCCATGGACCTGGCCGCCTTTGATGCCGCCGCCGGCCATCCACAAACTGAACGCGGCGGGATGATGATCGCGGCCCGTGACTTTCTTGAAACCCTTGCGGTTCTCGCCCAATGCGGTGCGACCGAACTCGCTGCCCCACACGACGAGCGTGGTGTCGAGCAGGCCGCGTTGTTTCAGATCCTTCAGCAGCGCGGCGATGGGCTGATCGACCATCTGGCAATTGTGAGCGAGCTGCGGATCGAGGCTGCTGTGATGATCCCACGAGGCGTGGATGATGTTCACGAAACGCACGCCGCGCTCGACCATGCGTCGCGCATTCAAACACTGGCGCGAGAAGGTCTGGTAGTTGCCGATGCCGCCGAGGTTGCTCTTGATGGGCGGCTCGATGCGATTCACGCCATACGCGTCGAGCGTGGCCTGTGATTCACCACTGAGATCGACCAGTTCCGGCGCCGAGCTTTGCATGCGGAAGGCCAGCTCGTAGCTGTTGATGCGAGCCGCGATCTCAGGATCGCCGATGTGCTTGTGCTGGAGGCGATTGAGGTCGTTCAGGGCGCGGATGCTCGCGGATTGCATCTCCGGCGTGATGCCATCGGGGTTGGCGAGATTCAGCACGGGGGATGCTCCATTGCGAAACATCACACCGCCATACGACGACGGCAAAAAGCCACTGGACCATGTGGAGCTGCCACCAGGCAGGCCGCGACCTTTGCTGACCATCACGACATACGACGGCAGCTCCTGCGAAGCATTGCCGAGGCCGTAGGTCACCCATGAGCCGACGCTCGGACGCCCGAGCAGCGCCGCGCCGCAGTTTAGCATGAGCTGGCCGGGCAGATGATTGAACTGCGTCGTGTGCATCGAGCGAATCAACGCGATGTCATCCGCACAAGTGGCGATGTGCGGCAGCAGATCACTGATCTCCATGCCGCATTGACCGTGCTTTTTGAAGACACGCTTCGTGCCCATCACGGTGGCCGATTCCTTTTGCAGGAAGGCGAACTTCGCATTGCCCACGATGGAGTCGGGCAGCGGCTGGCCGTCGTATTTGTTCAAGAGCGGCTTCGGATCAAAGAGGTCCATCTGCGACGGCCCTCCTTCGAGGAAGATGAAGATGCAACGCTCCGCCTTCGGCGCGAAATGTGCCACGCGAGTTGAAAGCGGATTCGCCGGAAGGCTCGCCTCCTCCGCCAGCAGCCCGTCCTGCTTCAGTAATGACGCTAAAGCGAGCGTCCCCAACCCGCAGGAACTCGTCGCGAGGAAATCGCGGCGCGTTTGCGTGAGATGTTTTTCAAAGGGGGACATGCGAGCTACGCCAGCTCCTTGATCGACTGGAATTCGTTATCGACAAGATAGTGCGGGCGACCGGAGAAGTCGGACACCGTGCTGGTATGCGGATTGATGCCGAGGTTGTTATAAAGCGTGGCGAATATCTCCTGGAAGTGCACGGGGCGATCCGATGCTTCCCCGCCGAGGCGGTCGGTGGCACCGATGAATTGTCCATTTCGCATGCCGCCACCGGCGAGCAACGCACAGGAGACGTTCGGCCAGTGATCGCGTCCACCTTTGTCATTCACGCGTGGCGTGCGGCCAAATTCGCCCCAGGCGAGCACGGTCACATCCTTGTCCATGCCACGTTCATGCAAGTCCTGCACGAGCGCGGTGATCGCCTGATCAAAGTCAGGTAAGTTTTCCTGCGCGTTCTTGAAGTTCTGCCCGTGCCAGTCCCAAAAGCTGTAGCTGAGCGTCACCACGCGCACACCGGCCTCGACGAGTCGGCGTGCGAGCAAAAACTGCTCATTCAGTCGCGGCGCGGCATCCCCTTGGATCTTCTCCGTTCCTTTGCCATAGCGCTCGCGGAGCTTGGGCGACTCCTTGGAAAGGTCGAGCGCATCGACGAGACGCGAGGAGGTGAGAATGCCGTAGGCCTGCTGCCGGAAGACATCGATGCCCGCCATCGTGCCCGAGGCATCGGTCTCGCGGCGGAAGCTGTCGAAGGCAGAGAGCAGTCCACGACGATCGCCCAGCCGCTCCAGCGTCACACCATTGAGCGACATGTCCTCTTTCCCGCGCTCCAAGGGCATGAAAGGCGCATGCGCCACGCCAAGGAAACTCGGCCGTCCTTGATTGTAGGGCGTGTGCTTCATCTGCTGCGAGAGATTCACATAACCGGGCACCGTGGGCGCTCCGCCTTTGAGCTTCGACACCACGCTGCCGATCTCCGGCCAGCCGCCCGGAGGCGCGTTGTTGCTGAGACGGCCCGTCACGCATTGAAAGCTCTCATGCCGATCCTTCGCGCCCACGACGCTGCGGATGAAGCTGAACTTGTCCGCCATCTTCGCCATGCGCGACAGGTGCTCGCTGATCTGGATGCCCGGCACATTCGTGCCGATGGCCTTGAACGGCCCGCGCACCTCCGAAGGCGCGTTCACCTTGATGTCATACATGTCCTGGTGCGGCGGCCCGCCCGGCAGGTAAACCAGGATGAGCGCCTTCTGCGATTTGCCGAGGGCCTGTTCCGACTCCGCACGCAGCAACTCGGGAAAACTCAAGCCGCCGAGCCCAAGGCCGCCGATGCGCAGAAACGAACGACGCGAAAGGCCGTCGCAGTAGCGGTTGGCGGACTGTTTGGAGAAAAGGGTGAGCATGGCGTTTCTAAACGGACGAAGGGAAGGAAGTGTTGCGATGGTGAGCCGTGAGTGATGTGGCTATTCGCGGTTGATAAACTCATCCAGGTTCATGAGCACGCGTGCGGTGGCGACGAGTGTAGCTGCTTCGATGGCTTCGGCTGGCGAAACAGCCTTTTTGATGATGCCGAGGGCTTCCAGAGCTTCTGCACCGCCATTTTGCACGTGGGCCTTTTGCTCCGCGTGGAATGATTTCAGACGCAAAATCTCTTCCGCACGTGGTGCGCGGTTCAAAACAAGCTGGAAGAGTTTCTGGAGGCGTTTTGATGTTTCTGACGCGTCTTCTCGCACGATGCGAAGAGCCAGCGATTGCGCCGCTTCGACGAAAACACCGTCATTCATCATCGTGAGGGCTTGCAGCGGAGTATTCGAACGTTCGCGGCGCACGCAGGAGTCGGCGGCATCCGGTGCGTCGAAGGTGGTGAGCGTGGGATAGAGCACGCTGCGCAGCGTGATGATGTAGAGGCTGCGGCGGTAGATTTCGTCACCGGGACTGGCCTGCCAGTTTGAGGAGCGACCGACATCGAACACATCCTCCGGCAACGGCGGGCGAAAGCTCGGGCCGCCAATGCTGCGCTTGAGCAAGCCGCTGACAGCGAGTGCAGAGTCACGCAGGATTTCAGCATCGAGACGTACGCGGTTTTGACGCGAAAGCAGTCGGTTCAGCGGGTCAAGCACGACGATGTCATCGCGATGCGCGGAGGACTGGCGGTAGGTGTCGCTCATCACGATGGTCTTGATAAGCTGCTTGCGGCTCCAACCCTCGCGCATGAACTCGGAGGCGAGCCAGTCGAGCAATTCAGGATGCGAGGGCGACTCACCGCTGGTGCCGAAATCATCAGGCGTGCGCACGAGGCCGGTGCCAAAGAGCTTGCTCCAGATTTGATTCACCGCGACGCGGCTGGTGAGCGGATGATTGGGCGACACGAGCCATTTCGCGAGATCGAGGCGGTTCGGCTCGGGCTGCGTGGGCTTGTTCATCGGTGGCAGAGACGAGAGGCTCGCAGGCACGACATCAGGGCCACGCCGGGTGTAATCCCCGGCCATGTGGACGTATGTTTGCCGACGATCCTTGATCACTTCAGCAAGGGCGGGTGCTTTTGACGTCGGCTCGTCACGATCCTCGGTGTTGTCGAAGAAGGCGTAGAAGCTGTAGTAATCGCGGATGGTGATCGGATCGTATTTGTGCGTGTGGCACTGCGCACAACCGACGGTGAGGCCCATCCAAACGCGGCCTGTGGTGTTCACGCGATCGGCGAGATTTTGGAAACGCGCTTCTTCTTTGTCGAGACCCGCTTCCGTGTTGAGCGCGGCATTGCGATGAAAGCCGGTGGCGGCGATTTGCTCGCGTGTGGGATTGGGCAGTAAATCACCCGCGATTTGCTCGATGGTGAACTGATCGAACGGCAGGTCGCGGTTGATGGCGTCGATCACCCAATCGCGATAACGGTAAGCATTCGGGCGCAGGCCGTCGCCGAGGAAACCATTGCTGTCGGCGTAGCGTGCCATGTCCAGCCAGTGACGTGCCCAGCGCTCGCCAAAGTTGGGAGAGGCGAGGAGTCGGTCCACGACCGGCTCAAACGAAGATGGCCGACGAATGAAGGACGCAACCTCCTCTAGAGTCGGTGGCAGGCCGGTGAGATCGAGATAAACACGGCGGATCAGCGTGGCCGAGTCGGCTTCAGCGGCCGGCTTGAGATCGTGTTTGGCAAGTTCGTGCTCAATGAATGCGTCGATGGGGTTCCTGCGTTTCGATGGCGGCACCGTGGGACGCCTGATCGGCTCAAAGGCCCAGTGATTCTGATATTCGGCCCCTTCAGCAATCCAGCGACGAAACAGATCGCGCTCGGTTTTCGTGAGCTGCTTCGGCGAGGATGGCGGCGGCATCACATCATCAGGATCAGCGGTCGTGATGCGATGCCAGAACTCGCTGTCATCCGGTTTGCCGGGCTTGATGGCTTCTTTGACCGCCTCAGCCCGCACATCGAGCCGCAAATCGGCCTCGCGCTTGTCTTCGTCGGGACCGTGGCACGCGTAGCATTTGGCAGCGAGGATCGGGCGGATGTCGCGATTGAATTCGACCTTGGTGTACGCAGGCGCGGCGATGCAGACTCCAGAAAGGAGGACGAGCAGGGCTAAGAATGGCAGTCGGATGGGCACGCGGGGGACTCAATCATACGAGCTTCACGGCGCACTCCACTCACCTTTCCAAATCGGGCCGTGGTCGATGCCATGGTCGTCACGGTATAGACTGAAGGTGGATTCCATGTCCTTGAGGAACTTTGCGAAGGCGGTGTCATCGCGGTGGAAGATGGATTTTGCGTCATCGGGGATCAGCTTGGCTTTGCGCAGGGCAAAATGGAGCTGGGTGAGGTTGTGGCCGAACATGGCGAGGCGCTGGCGTTGCGTGTCGGTCGCGCATTGAGCGAGCGTCTGCTGATAGTGCTGTTCCAGCGCGGGAAAGAGCGGCGCATAGATGCTTTTCATCACGTCCTCGTTCACTTCATACTGACTGCCTTTATAGACGGGCGACTGTGCTTCTTTGTGTGCGAGCATCTTCGCATCCAGCTCGTCGTAGAGCGTGCGCATGTGCTGCCAGCCGGGACCGTAGGCGCGTTGGAGCCACTCATCGAGCGTGGCGCTAACATCGAGTTGCGCGTTCCACATTTGTTTGGCGATGATGTAATTGATCGGCGCATTCACGCCCCACGCGGCACTGCCGACCATGCGCGCGCCCCAGGCATGATGCTTCGCGGCGGCGGGCAGCTCGCGCTGCAAGATGTCGAGCGACACGGGCAGCGGTGCGCCGTGGAAGCTGCGCATCCAGGTGGAGTAGTTGTGGTAGAACAGATGCGGCGTGATCTTGCTCCAGCGGTCCATCGTGGCGGTGAATTCGGCGCGATACAGCGGCTTGAGCAGGCCATAGCCATAGTAGTTCAGCGGTGCCCAGCAGAGCGAGAGATTGTCCGGAAGCGTGGGCGCTTCAGGTGGCGGATATTGATAGTTGTAATAGACGAAGCCGCCGAGCCGACGCCCAGGCCGCTCGCGCTGGATGATCCCGGCGACCTGCTGGTAAAACGTGAGGATTGCCAGCACGTGATTTGGTTTGCCGTGCGGATCGGTGGTGATGAGTTTCGCGCAGCGTTCGCATTGGCAGAAGCCGCCGCCGTCCGTGGGCGAGATGGAGGCCATTTCACGGGTCGGATAACGATCCAGTATCTCGATCACGCGTTTGGTGAAGGTTTCGACCAAGCCCGGTGCCGTGGTGCAGAAGAATTTCACCTTGCCGTTGCGCACCGCTTCGCCGTTCGAAGACTTCCATTCGGGGTGCGCCTCCATGTCGGCGGGCGTGAGGTAATCGTCCCACGAATGGCCGTAGCCGGTGACGAAAGAATGCAGTGCATTGGTGAGCCGCTGGCGCTTCATCCAGTCGAGCACGACGGACTTCGGCTGCTGCGGCGTGCCTTTGTCGCTTTCGCCCACATACGCCAGTGACCGCACCGCAAAATCTGGCGCACCACGAACCGGCTCCGGCAATGCTACTCGCAGGACGTCAAGATGCGGCACGTCCTCGCCGAGTTCACCCGGAAACAGCCAGCGTACGCCGACGAAACGCTCCAAATAATCCTGCGCCCCGTAGAGCGTGCCGTGACCCGGCACAAACCACGCATCGAGCTTCGTCGCAGTCAGATCATCATTGCCAGCGATGATGATGTTCTTGCCTTCGCATCGAATCTCGAAGCCGTCGTGCGGCAGATGGCTGCTGGAGACGATGCGGATCGCCGGGGCGGCGGCCGCATCGTTGGTGATGCTCAATTCGCTTCCGGTGGCCCGCTGAATGACACGCTGCAGCTCCTTCGCGGCGAGTTTGGCGGTTTCTGGAGCATCGACGGCATGGTAAATGACATGCTCGGTGCGGTTGTTCTCCACCAGCGTCACATCAGCAGCGACCACTTGAACGGCGAGCAGGAATGGCGCGAGGATCTTCATGAAATCTGCAAGTCACTGAGTTTGAGGCTGTGCTCGATCCGTGTCTGGCCGTCCACATCAATGATCTTCGACGTGAGGGTGGTATCGGCCGCGCCCCAATCAATCCGCAGGTGGCCGACATTCGGCAGATGGTAGGTTTTCGGAATGAAGCGGTTCTTGTTGGGAGTGGGGCTGCCGCGCGGATGCTTCTGCGTCATTGAACTCGAGGTGAAATCGTAAAGCGGATAGCCGGTGGGACCGTCGATCTTCGAGAACTCACACCAATGGCGGTCGCCGCTAAGGAAAACGACGCCGGCGGCCTTGGTGCGTTTCAAGATGTCCAGCATGCGCTGCTGTTCGTGCGGCAGGTTGGCCCAGCACTCGCCGCCATGCAGCTCGGGGGCAAACTGGATGCTGCTGACGATCAGGCGCAGTTCCGCAGGCTGTTTGAGCATCTGTTCCAACCACTGCCACTGTGCTGCACCCAGCATTGTGGTGCTGGTGTCATCGGTGGCCACGCAGGCGCCGCCGATCATCGCCTGCTCCTTGGGCACTTTCTTGAGCGGGCTGCGAAAGTAGCGGGTGTCGAGCAGAATGATCTGCACGCGTCTGCCTGCGGGGCCGATGATCTGCGCATCATAGACGCCCGCTTGTTTGCGGCGTGGTGAGTCGGCGGCTTCATCAAGCCAGTTGTGAAACTCCTGCTGCGCCTCCCTCTTGAACGGATAACCGGCGCCACCATCGTTCTCGCCGAAATCGTGATCGTCCCATGTCGCGAGGATGCGCCCCTGGCTGCGCAGGCTCTGAAAGAAGCGGCTCTGCTTCAGCAGCGCATACTTTTCCCTCATCATCGGTACACCGCCCTTGTCGGCGTAGATGTTGTCGCCCATGAAAATGAACAGATCGCGCGGCAAGGTCAGCGCACGATCGAGCAACGGATGGTCATGCGTGTCCAGACAGGAACCAAAGACGATGTTCTGCAACGGCGGCTCATCAGCGGCATGCGCCGTGAGCAAACCGAGAGCCGGAAGTCCGGCGAGGAAGCGGCGACGACTACTTGTGGGCTTTGGCATCGAGCTCCTCCAGTTTGAAACGCACACTGACGACGTAGGCTTCTTCGCCTTGCGTCCAATGACCGTAAGTGGTGGTGACGAAGGTGGCATCGGGCAACAGCTCGACGCCTGGGTAGGTGGTGTCCTGGCCTTTGGTGTTGTCCATGATGCGGACGCGATACTGGCCCTCGGTGCCGTTCACGATGTCGTCGTATTTGCCCACCCAGCCGACCCAGTCGCCTTTGGTGGCGCTGACGTGGGTGGTGTCGCGGAAGCTGATGAAGAGGCGTCCATCCGGCGCGTATTTCGCGACGTGGCGGTCACCGGTGAGCGCGGCGGGGAGTTCTTTCGGCTCGCTCCAGCTCAGGCCTTCGTCGTTGGAGAAGATGACGAATGAATTGTACTTTCGGCTGTTCTCACGCAGCAGGACAGCGATCTGCTTGCCATCGGGCGAGCGGAGAGCACCGGGTTCGCAGAGATTTGCGTCGGGGAGCATCGCGATGGGCGCGGGCATGCTCCAGGTGAGGCCGCCGTCTGTGGAAAGCGTGGTGTACACCCAGAAGCGCCACGGTTTGGCCGTCGAGGAGCTGTAGTCGGGCGAGTGCGGGCTTTTGATGCGGTATTTCTCCACCTCGCCGCCGCGGATGAAGCGTCCGTCATCATGGAAAAAGGCGAGGTAGTGCCCTGGTGCCTGCAAACCGATCACGGTGCTCATCGTAACCACGCCGCCGAAATCGCCTATGGGTTTCAGCTCGCTCCAGTTCGCGCCATCGTCCTCCGTGACGGCCATGCGGATTGGATAGAGACCGCTGAACATGATGATGCGCTTCTTTCCAGTCGCATCGACCGTGCGGTGCAGCGTGGGCACCTCCAACGAGGTCTCCCATGACTTCGGTGTCGGTAAACGATCACTCCAAGTGAGCCCCGCGTCATTGCTGCGCTTGTAAACGATGGCACCGCGGCCATGCCCCTTCGGATACACGACGAGCATCGTCTTGTTGTCTTCGAGCAGCAGCGTCGTCGGATGCCCGAGATACTGCCCCGCCTCACGATCCACAATGACCTGCCGGTACTTCTCCGCGCTGATGTCCACGATGGGAATCGTGTAACCGGGTGGGAGCTTGGTTTTGAGATTCTTCGGCGGGGCGAGCGTGACGTCGGCTTTTTGGAGCTTCGTCTGGGCGAACCCAGGCGTGAGGAGCAGCAGCGAGAACGCCGCGATGGATCGGAAGTGCATGGTGCAGAACCAACGCTCTGCCTCGGGTGTCCCTAACGTGGATCAACGCCGTAAATGCCATCCTTTTCCTCGGTCGGCAGCTTCGGCTTCGATGACTGTGGCTTGTCTTCGGCAAACCAGTGGTTCTTTTCAAAGCGGAAGGTTTCGGGTGCGGTGGCGTCGCTGGAATTGATGTCGATTTGAACCTGAGCACGACGGAAGACGATGCGGTTGTCTTTGATGAGGACGTTACGACAGGGCACGAAACCGGGTTCGCGCGTCTCCTGGAGGATGCGGAAGATCCATTTGGTGGGAAAGTTGATCGTGTTGCCGGTGAACTCCGCACCATCGACGCCGACGAAGGCCGCTGCGCATGGGCTGCCTTCAATGACGTTGTCGCGCACGATGAGACGCGTGGCTTCGTATTTCACGCCTTGCGGGCGGAAGTAGGGCAGGCCGGTGGAGCCGCCGAGGTTGATGGGGCGTTCGCCCGCGTTCGCGAAGCGGCATTTCTCGACGATGACATCGCTCGTGCCGCCTTTGAGCTGGACGGCGGCGCTCGCAGTGAAGCCTTCTTTGCCGATAAAACGGCAGCCAGTGATCAAGGAGTGATGACAGCCGACAAAATCAATCCCTTGCCCGCCCCAGCCGGTGATCGTGCAGTCGCGAATGGTGAGTTTGTCGAGACCGGAGCACTTGATGCCGTCGTGATTGCCCTGGGGGCCGATGTCGCTGATTTCGATGTGTTCGAGTGTAATGCCCATGACGGGAGCATCCAATTGTCCGCCGTCGTCGAGATTGAGACCGTTGCCGGTTTGCCCGCTGATACGCAGGTTGCGTAGCGTGAGTTCCGCGCAACGCGAGAACTGCCAGCCGTTCCCACCACCTTTGAAATGCGGCGGGTTTTTCGCGTCGAGCGCCTCGATGGTGAGTTTCTCGACGCCGCTGACGTGATGACCGCCGGGATAGTCACCGGGGGCGATTTTGAGCGTGACGCCCGATTTGAGATCACGCAAAGCAGCACGCAACGAATCGACATCTCGCACGATGATCTCACCTGCGACGGCGACATTGGCCAAAAGCAGGAAAAGAACAGTTTTCATGGCTTCGCAAGACCTTCAGGCAGTTTGGCGAGGCGTTCGATCTCGGTGACTTCGTGGAAGAACCACGGTTTGTTGTCCTTCACTTTGAATATGATCGTCTTGCTCGCGTATTTGACGCCGTCGTGCTCCTTCCACTCGCTGAAGCGGTAGATGTCGCCGCGCCAGTCGAGGCGCTTCAGGAGGGCGGTTTCCTGGTCGAAGTAGAAACTCATCGCGGGTATGACGCTGCCGCTGACTTTGAGGCCGAAGCAGGATTTTCCTTCGTCAGTGAGATCAGGAATGACTTCAATCTTGGATTCCTCATCGACCAAAATGCCGAGGGTCCAGGCCCACACGTCATCCTTGGCTGGCTCGATGGCGCGTTCCTTCTTTCCTATCCACCACCAGCCGGGCATTTCGAGGATGGATTCACGTGTGGAGCGCTTTTTGCCTTCCGCAGGCTCCGGCATGCTGCCAAAGTGGAATATCTCCTTGATGCGGAAGATTTTCAGCAGCTTGTCCTTTCCGCCGACGGCGTTGATGGCTTTATCGACGAGCGGTTGGGGATCAGCCGTCTGAGCGAGAGCTGATGTGATGAGGAAAAGAGGCAGGATGAGGCGGAGCATGGTGTGAGGGCTGATCAAACGCCCCGCACAGGTAAATCCTGTCTTCTACACTTCCTCTAGCATCATCTTCGCATCGCCAAACGTCTTCAGCCGCACGTCCATCTTGTCCATCATCGACATAAACAGCCGGCAGAGCTGGCGCTCGGGCTTGTCTTTGTAGTCGAGGACGCGGCCGCTTTTGAGCCTGCCACCGGCACCACCGAGGACGATAACGGGAAGCTGGTCGTTGTCGTGCTTCGCCCCGGCCATCATGCTGGAGCAGTGCATGAGCATCGTGTTGTCCAGCAACGTGCGCGGACCTTCCTGGATGGCGTCGAGCTTCCGCGCGAGGTAGGCGAGCTGCTCCATGAAGAACTGGTTCACCTTCAAGTAATCCTCGCCGTCGCTGTGCGAGAGCAGGTGATGGATCATGTAGTCGATGCCGTGCCCGGCCTGCTGCACGCTGGGAAGATTCGGGAAGCGCAGGGCGCTGTGGTCGTTGTTGAGCTTCAGCGTGGTGATGCGGGTGGTGTCGGTCTGGAAGCCGAGCACAAGGAGATCGCACATGATCCGCATGTGCTCGCCGATGTCCTGCGGGATGCCGTCGGCAGGGCGTTTGATGTTCGGCTTTTCGAGCGTGGGTCGCCAGCCTTGCAACTCGCCTCGCTTGCTCGCGTTCTCGATGCGCTTCTCCACATCGCGCACACTGTCGAGATACTCGTCGAGCTTGCGCTGATCGCTGCTGCTGATGCCACGGCGCAAATCCTGCGCGTCGGCCAGCACGGCATCGAGCACGCTCTTGTCGCCGGGTGTCACCTCGTCCTTGAACAGCCGGTCAAAGGCCAGCGCGGGGTAAAGCTCCAGCGGCGTCGGTGTCGTCGGCGAACTCCACGAGATGTGTGAGCTGTAGAGCATCGAGTAGTTCTTGTGAACCGAGGGATTCGACCGCTCGCAGCCCAGCACGAGGCTCGGCACCTTCGTCGAACGACCATACGTTTGCGCCAGCAGCTGATCGAAACTGGTGCCCGATCGAATCTCCCCCCCCGAGGAGATCGGCGCCCCCGAAAGCAGATTCCCCGTCTGCGAGCTGTGGATGTTCCCCTTTCGTGCTTCCTCATGATACAAGCCGCGCACAAACAGCAGCTTCTCACGAAACCCGTTCAAGGGTGCGAGCACCTTGCCGAGTTCCATCGCCATGCCCTCGCCCTTGGCCCACCATTCCTTCGAATGGAAGCCATTGCCCGAGAACAACACTGCCAGCCGCACCGGTGCTTCGCTGGCGGGCTTATTGCGCTTCGGTTCATCTCCCCAAACATTGTGAGATTCCAGCCACGGCAACGCCATGGTGACGCCTGTCCCGCGCAGGAAGGCCCGACGTGAGTAGCGGTGACGATTCATGGGATGAAAACTGCGTGGTTATGCGATCAACTCAGGAATCGCACGTCCGTTCTCCACGATGTGTACCGGACGACCGTTGAGGTCGTTGAGGGTGACCTTCGAGTAGTCGATGCCGAGATGGTGATAGATCGTCGCGAGGAAGTCGCTGGCGTTGCAGGGGCGCTCGACCACGTCTTCGCCGCGCTTGTCGCTGGCACCGATGATGCCGCCGGTCTGGATGCCGCCACCAGCCCAGATGTTGGTGAATGCGCGCGGCCAGTGGTCGCGGCCGGGTTGCAGCGTGCCGGTGGGGCCGCTGGCATCACCCGCGCCGGTGCTGCGGTCGAAACTGATCTTCGGCGTGCGACCGAACTCGCCCGTGACGACGACGAGCACCTTCTTGTCGAGCCCACGCGCGTAAATGTCTTCGATCAGCGCCGAGACACAGCGGTCATAGGTCGGCATGCGGAAGCGCAGTGCTTCAAACTGATGCTGGTTCACCGCGTGGTCGTCCCAGTTGTTCACGCGACCGCAGAGCGGCCCGCTGAGGCTGCTGGTGATGATTTCGACGCCCGACTCGACGAGACGACGCGCCAGCAGCAACTGCTGGCCCCAGCGATTCCGACCATAGCGATCACGCGTCGCCGGATCTTCCTTGCTGAGGTCAAAGGCGTCACGCGTCTGCGGGTTCGTGAGCAGCGTGGCGGCCTGGGATTCAAATTCATCGAGCGCGCCAAGTTCGCCTTCGCGGTCAAACGCACGCTCCATCTTGTCGAGACTCTTGCGCAGCACGATGCGGTCGCTAAGACGGCGATTTTCCGACTCGTCGGCCAGTCCGATGTTAGGCACCTGGAAGTTCGGACGATTCGGATCATCGCTAACTGCGAACGGCGCAAAAGCATCACCAAGATAGGCCGGACTCGAGTACTCCGGTGAAGCAGCGGGCACGCCGATGTAGTTCGGCAGCGGATTCGCGCGTCCGCCTTCCTTGGCACGCAGGTAATGCGCCACCGACATCCAGTCCGGCAGACGCGGCTTCGGCTTGTCACGCGTGTCGGTGTCGCCAGAGAACATCTGCATCGTCCCCGCCGGATGTCCGCCTGCGGATTGGTGCATCGAGCGCACGATGGTGAACTTGTCCGCGATCTTCGCGTTCATCGGCAGCAGCTCGGTGAAATGCGTGCCCGGCACCTTCGTGCTGATCGTCTTGAACGGCCCGCGATACTCGCTGCTCGCGTCCGGCTTCGGATCATAGGTGTCGATGTGCGATTGTCCGCCCGGCAGCCAGACCATGATGATCGACTTCCGCTCGCTCTTCGGCAGCGCCGCATTCGCCGCCCGCAATTTGAGCAGGCTCGGCCAGCTCAGCGTCGCCATGCCGGTCAAACCGAACTGCATGAAGCCACGACGCGACATGGGACCGGCGCAACGAACGAGAGAAGGGGGCTGAATAATGGAGGACATGTGCTAAACCTACGCTCGGCGATGCTTGTGTTTATCGTCAAGAGAGGAGGGCCACGGCACGATTCCGAAATCACGAATCGTAAACAAAGGCAAAGTTGACTCTGGACATCTATTGCTAATAGTTGGCCGCATGAACGTCGCGCTTACCACCCATTTTGAAGGTTTCATCAAGCAGCTCATCACCACGGGTCGCTACAACAATGCCAGCGAGGTCGTCCGCGCCGCGCTCCGCAAGCTCCAGGAAAGCGAGGGCGAAATCTACCCGCCAGGCTCCCTCAAACACCTCTACACGAACGAGACCAACCGTGAGGAAACCAAACTCGCCCGCAAGCAACGCGTCCCGCGCCCCGATGAGGTATGAAGCCGTGGGACATCTACACCTATGACTTCGATGGCGCCGGGCCGCATCCAGCGGTGATCGTCTCGCATCCCGACCGCGTTGCCAGAGCCGAGTGGGTCAATATCCTCATCTGCACCACCCAGCGCGCCAACCGACCACCCAAGGAAACCGAGGTGCGTCTCAATGGTGCCGATGGCTTGGACTGGGAGACGCTCTGTCGCTGCGATGCTTTGTGGCTCGTGGAAAAGGCGAAACTCAGCGGCAAACGCGGTTCAGTGTCACAGGTGCGCCGTCGCCAGATCGTGGACAAGATCAATGCGGCGATGGGTTGGAAGCTGGTGTAGAGAGGCTGCTTCGCCCCAAACGCCACGAGATCTTTTCCTGCGCTATCCCAGACGCGCATCAGGCTCTTCGCCGCCAGCGATGATGGCGCGCCCTCAATCCTCCACGTCATCGCCCACCTGTTTGTTCGCCGCCAGAATGGCGGCTAGCGGATCCGTCGCCGTGAGGATTTCTTCGGGCAATGAAAAGAAGCGGCGGAAGGCGCGATGGCGTTCGGCCTCCGCTCCGGTGGGTTCAGGTTCCGGTGGGCGCGTGAGGTGCTCGTGCCAGCGTGAGACATCACTGAAGAGTTTGTGGTAGTTCCGAGACCAGCGCGCGGCTTCTCGCTGCGCTTCATCCAGCCAGGCGATGAGGTCAAGACGGTCCACGGCGGCGAGGCGTGCCTCGGCTTTTGCGAGATCCTGCTCGACACCGGCGAGCAGCGAGTGCCAAATGATGAGATACACGGGTGAATCCGCCGATTGCCTACCCGCCTTGTGGCACGCATCACACCACAGGGCTTCCTTGATGATGCCAATCAGCACGGGCGACCCTGACAAGACGGAGCCGATCTTGAAATGCGCCATGCAACTGTCGAAGTGCTTCGTCTGTAGCGAGGACTCCTCGGCACCGCAGACGGGGCATATCAGCGGCTTCTTGACATGGATGGTGTCGAACATTCCCATGCCTGAATGATGCGCAGAAACGCACGCCGGGACAAGGGCGTTCTCTCCTCGCGAGAGGATGGGACCCTTGCGATCCCATGAACCACTACTTCGCCCCAAACGCCACGAGTTCCTTGCCCGCGCCATCCCACACACGCAGCAGGCTGTCTTCTCCCCCGGCGATGATGGCGCTGCCGTTGGGGACGCTGACGGCGGCTTGCATGTAGTCAGGGAGATTGGCGATGGAGCGAATTTCGGCACCATCGTCGGTGACGATGCGGACGCGGTTGTCTCCGGCGCTCGTCACGATCTGATTTGTCGCTCCGATGAACTGCAATGACGTGACCTCCTTGGTCCAGCCTTCGATCTTCTTCTTCCTCTCGCCAATGATCATGTCCCAGGTCGAAACAGTGCCCTCCGCGCCGGCGGTGGCGAGCACGCGGCCATCGCTGCGGAAGGCGACTCCCATGACGTGATGCGTGTGGCCTTCAAACAGGTTCGTCTGCTTGCCGGAGGCGATGTCGGTGACACGGGCGATCTTGTCGGCGGCACCGGAGGCGAGGCGTTTGCCATCGGGCGAGAAATCGAGGCACAGCACGGTGTCGGTGTGTTTTTCCTTCCACGTCTGCGTGGCTTTGCCGGTCGCGATGTCGAAGATGATGATGTCGCCGGAGCGGGAAAGCTCGCCGCTGCCGGTAGCGAGCGTTTTGCCATCGGGACTGAAGCGCACGGCGTTCACGCGATCAGCAAAGAGCCCCTTCTGGTCGATCTTGCGTTCCAACGTCCAGCGCGGCGTGCTGCCGACGGTTTGAGTGAGTGCTTTCGTCGCCACGAACGAACCATCCAGCGCGGAAGTGATGGTCGTGGTCGCAGCGACGTTGCCGCCGCTTTCTTCGATCGGCGTGCCGCTGGCGGCGGCCCACACACGCAGCGTGCCATCTTCAAACATCGACGCCACACGCTGCGCATCGGCGGAGAAGGACACGGCGATGGGCTTCGCGGTTGTTTTGGTCAAAGCCAACTTCAAGGCCGCGAGATCGGCGGTGGACTTGTCCTGCGTGGTTTTGGCGGTGGCGATGGCCGCATTGGCAGCAGCGACGGCTTTGGCGTTCTTCGCCTTGGAGTCACTGATGCGTTTCAAGTCGTCCTCGGCGTCCTTCACATTGCTTTCGGCGGCAGAGACGGCCGCGAGGGCGGAGACTTCGGTCATCTTGGCGGTGATGAGCTTGTCCTGCGCGGTTTTGAGATCCCGGTCGAGCGCGGCATCCGGTTTGCCGCCAGGAACGGCTTTGATCTTGGTTGCGACTTCATCCACGGCCTTCTGTGCGGTCGTTTTGGCCTCGGTCGTGGGCGGCACGGCTTTTTGTTTTTCTGGCAGCACCTTCTTCATCGTCACGATGGCCTCCTTGGCCTTGCCGAGCAGCACATCGAGCGCCTTGTCCTGCGCTTCGATGCGGGCGATCTCGCTCTTCTGGAAAGCCTGCTCCAGCGTCTGCGCCGCGATGGTCCAGTCCAGTTCCGCCATCTTCTTGGTCACTGCCACGCTACCGCGCAGTTCAATGATTTGCTTCGCCGTCGCGGCATCCCAAACACGCACCGAGCCATCGGCGCAACCGGTGACGACCTGCTTGCCATCGGCGGACATCGCGCTGCTCAAAACGACCACTTTGCCTGCGGTGGCGATCTTTTTGATCAAATCGGCACTCGCGGGAGCTGAAACTGTCTTCGTGGCACTTGCCGTCGGTTTGCCTGCTTCAAGCTTCCAGATTTTCACCTCACGGAAGCTGCCGCTCGCCAGCTTCGTGCCGTCAGGACTGAAGGAAAGCGACTGCACCAGCGCTCGATGCGCCGCGCCATTCTTCTCCGCTGGATCGCTGATCTGCGCCACAAACTGCCGCGTGGCCAGATCATAGACGAAGATGTGGTTCGAGCGCCCGCAGGCCACATAGCGCCCGTCCTTGGTCATCGCCACGGTGTAGATCGGATCGACGCTGGCCGCGAACGCCTGCAACACAACCGCGCGTTCCTGCTGCACGGAAGCCTTCGCGCCCTGATCAATCCACTGCTTCAAAATCGCGATCTCCGCCGACGTGAGATTCACCGCGCCGGACTTGTTGTTTCCCGGCGGCATCTCCATGTCATGCTGATGCAGCGAAGCCTGCACCACGAGACTCTCCGCGCTTTTACCCGGCACGAGGGCCGTGCCCGCTTCACCGCCTTTGATCATCAACTCCGGCGTCTCCATGTTTAGATCCGCCTTCGTCGTCGTCTTGTTGTGACACGAGATGCAGTTCGTCTTCAGGAAGGGATAAACGTCTTTGTAATAATCCAGATCGGCAGCCAGGGCGGCTGTCGAGGAGCAAAGAAGAGCGAGGAGGGCGTGTGGCTTCACTGGAAATCGGAGAGGTATTAACGTTGGTGAATCTACGTCACGAAACAGCCTCTCCATACAGCGGGTAGCCCTGGCGAGGCTGCGTAGCAGGTCAGAGACTCGCCAGCGCACATGCGCTTTGCTCTCCGATCACCTGCGTCAAAAAGGTCCAATAGGCCTCTTTGTCGATGGTATCACGCACCATCGCCGCAGGCAGGAAGCGGCGCATTTCCTTCACGAAGTCGGCTAGCATCTCTGGCAGCGTCTTCAGGCCGTTCACACGCTCCCGCAGCAAGCTGACGAACTCCGCCTCCGTCCGCTGGTGATCCCGCACTTTGAGCGGGATGAGCTTCGCGGGCAATTCCACTCCTTGCTGCACTAGCCAGACGATGTCCCACAGGTCGCGGTTTTTGACTCGATTTTCGCGGAAGGCGAGAGCGATGATCTTGTCGGCCAGGATTTCCTCGCGGCTCTGCGCCTGGAGGATGAGACCAGAGGTGCCGAGATCGACTCCGTAAAGATTCCGCAACATCTGCGGGCGCGGATCGTGGCTGGGGATGGCGCAGATGTCGAGGTGGATGCGCTGCGCGGGCAGATGCTTCTGGCCGGGACGTGTCTCGACGGTGAGTTTCCAGGTGGAGACCTTGCCGCTGGTTTTGACCGGCTCACTCACGCTCACGGGCAGGCCGTAGCGGGTTTGCAGTCGTTCCGTGAGCACGCGGGCGAGTCCGGCGAGGTCTGCCTTCTTGAAATCACTGCCGCCGGTGAAGTCGAGGTCTTCACTGAGCCGCGCGGAACCGTAACAGGCCCGCAGACACGTCCCGCCCATGAAAGTCAGCCCCGCGAGCAATCCCGCCTCGCTCATCTCACGCAGGATGTCGTGATGCAGCAGTTCCTTTTCAACCACAGGCCGCAGTGTTGCGAGATCAGCGCGTGACTTCAGCGCCTCATTCACGAGCTGGTCAAACAAGCTCACGCACCACCTCCTCGTCCACGAGTTCCATGCTGCGCCTTGTGGCCTTCATGTCGCGCAATGCCTGCCGCACCGCCGCCCGCCACAGATGCCGCTCCGCGTCATAAGTCAGCTCGCCGCTCAAGTCCTCCGGCCGCTGCGCTGTATGCACAAACTCGATGTGTCCGTAGTCCCCGCAGTCCACGACATGACTGCGTCCGGAAGTCATGAGGCTGATCCAATTCATCGGCACCTGCGAGATGACGCCAGCATCGCTCAACACCGTTTCCAGGCTGATGTAATTGAACTCACCTGCGCGCAGCCGTGCCGCCGCGTGAAACAGCAGACTCCCCGTCGGGTAGTCTGGCACGGGGTAAAGATAAACTCCCCGGCAGATTCGCTTCAACACACCCGCCGCAGTCGCCCGCGATAGTAGCACCGCCAACTGCCCGCACTCTGGCACTGCCGCAGCGAGGTCAGACGGCGTGAACACACAGTGATCCCGATCCGCCAGCGAGCGGAGGACTTCGGAGAGCTGCTTGAGCGGCTGCATGGCGCGACTCTACAAAAGATTGCATAAAGTGCAATGTTTTGTGTTGTTCACTAGGCCAAGGCGTCTCATAGACTACTTCACTGCCGCCGTCGTCGGTGCCGCAGCCTTCACGCTCACACGGATCGGTTCGGAGATGAGAATTTCGACCGTGTCTGTCGGATTCGCAGCGGTCGTGACGGACTTCATGCGTGTCGAGGCGGCGGTCATGGCTGCTTCGGCCTGCTTTTGTTTTTCGGCGGCCTTCTTCGCGGCCTCAGCATCGGTGGCGGCGATTTTTTTGGCTTCGGCGGCAGCGGCGGTGAGAAGTTGCTCGGCTTTCTTCTGCTCGGCTTCCGCCAAAGGCACAGCAGCGGGGTTGTAGCTGTATTTGCAGATGCCAAGACTCTGCAGCGCGAAGGTGTAATCGCCCGGAGCGATCTTCATCGCGGCGAGGTCAAGCACGAGTTCATGCGTGGCGGCCTTGATCGGGATGTCGAACTCCTTGATGGCGCTGAAGCCTTCGCCGTAGGCCTTCACTTTGATCGAGGTGCCGTTGAAATCGTTCCGCCAAGTGAGCTTGAGCGGGATTTTCAGCGTCTCGCCTGCCTTGGCTTCGAAGACCTTGTTTTCAGCCAGTGCGATGGTCACTGGAGCCTGCTCGGAATCGGTCACGGACACGGGAACGTCGGCCATGAGGCGCGGGGATGGGATCTCTCCCTTCGCGTCTTTCACCGGCCATTCCATGCTCGCCACGCGAACAGGACGCGCAACGACGGCGCCATTGATCGTGGCCTTGCCGACGATCTTGGCGAGCGAGAAGCCGCGCTTCGCATCGCTGGACGCAGTGAGGATGAGATGGCCATAGGGCTTGCCTTTGCCGATTTTCAAACCAGCGGCGGTCACTCCGGGCGGCAGATTTTCCATGCTGATGTCGATCTCGCCATCGAAGCCATCACGGCGCTGCACCGCGACTTCAAACGCACGCGAATCGCCTGCACGCAGCGCCATCGGTTTGGAAAGTGAAGCACGGTCGCCATTGCGCAGCGTCATGTGGATGGCCCACGCGGCGAGCGCGAAGTCGGGCGTGGCCTGACGCACGATGAGACGATAGACGTTGTTCGGATCGGTGCGCGTGCCGCCGAAGAGATCGCGCACTTGCAGGCGATAGGCGCCGTCTTCCTTGACCTCAAACTTGCCCATCACATCCGGCGAACCGGCGTCGTAGGGCGGGCCATCATACGAATAGCCGTTGCTCGTCGTCTTCATCGGCGGTGCGATGTCATACAGCTCGGCCACGTCGGTGAACTTGCCGTCCTTGACTTGCTGCACGAGCACAAAGGGATCGGTGTTGAGCCCGAGACGCTCGCTGGCGACCTCCACCCACCACGTCTCGCCTTTTTTCGCGGTGAACTCGAAGGTATCGACATCTGCCGCCGGATAGAACGCGCCTGCGATGTCGCAGGGCAGTGTGATCTTCTGCGCGTCCTTGTTGTTCGGCTCGGTTTCTTTGGCTGAAGCCGATGCGGCGAGACCTTCTGGCGGCCAGGACATCGAGCTGACTGTCGCCGTCTGCGGCTGTGGCTGCGCGGGGGAGTTTTGCAGCGCGAGACGATAGAAATGACGCTCGCCTCCTTGGTAGGTGAGGTCGCTCACTTTGATGAGATAGGTGCCATCCGCAGGCGGAGTGAAGTCGATGATGCCGCCCGTGCGGTTCACTTTCAGATCGCCGCCCTTAGCATCCGCGAGGATGAGCACTGGCGTGAGCCGCGAGTCGATCCCGACCGCCGCGCAGTCGATGGCGACGGCTTTGTCCTTCACGCCTTGGAAGGAATAGAAATCCACCGCCCGCTTGGTCATCGTGGCATTGCAAATCGTGCCCACAGGCAGCGCCATCGCCGTCTCCACGGTGTTGTTGGCTTTTGTGCGCACGACTTCCGGCAGCTTGTTCACTGAAAATGCCCGCACCGACGACACGCCGAGCCGCGACATCACTCGCGCATCATAAACACCCACGGATGCATCCGCTGCGATGCTGACAGCAAATTTGTTCGTCGTTCCGACCACTGGTTTCGCGACGACCTTCGGCGAGGAGAAGGCCAATTCGGTCACGTCTTCGATGTTTTCACCCGTGATCGTGACTTCGACATTCGTGCCCGCCTGACCGCCCATCGGCATGACAGTGAGCAGGCGCGGCAATGGCAGCGTGACCTGCTGAGCGAAGGCGGAAGCGGCAAAGAGGGCGAAAAGGCAAATGAGACGTGATGACATGACCACAAACCTACGAGCTGAGATGGCGAATTCTTGATGATTAACTCGTGCGACGAGCCTCTACTTCGTTGCCTATTGGCTCAGTTTGTGACGCCAGTAGCCCGCCATCCAATGAACGTGGCCTTCGCAGAAGAAGACGTCGCGGTAGTCATCGCCACGGACGAGGGAAGGAAGCTGGTCGATGCGCTGGTCGCGGCGGATGTGGTAGAAGTCGCCGCGATTTTTGAGAGCTTCGAGGCAGCGGAGCGCGAGCTTGTCATAGCCAGCATCGGGCAGCAGGCGATGGGCGGCGGCGAGGTAGTCCGCGCCGTAGCCGAGCACTTCGAAATACTTGCTTTGCGCCGTTTGATCCACGCTGCGGGCGAGCAGATCGGCCTGATGAACAAGCGCGGGCTGCCAGACGGCATCGAGATCGGGGCGCAGCAGGCGGAGTTGCTCCAGACAAAGAACCGGGAGGCCGTGCATGGTGATGCCGGTGGGTTTGTCAGGGCGAAGCAGCGTGGCTTTCAGAGCCAGCCATGTTTCAAAGCTCTGTCGCGATTTGACTCCGGGCTGCCACGACTCGGCCAGCGCATGGAGGTAGAGGAAGTAAGTGGCGGCCATCGGGTGCCACTCCAGCCGCTTCCACCAGATCGGTTTGCCGAAATAGACACCGCTGTGGTCGTGATCGTGCCACCAGTCGGAGAAGGAGACGATGACCTCCTCGATCTGCTTCTTCTCCTCCGCATCGGCCATCATGCGGTGATACGCGTGCAGGCCGAGCGTGATGCCCGCATACTGATCGGCGCTGCATTCCTCGATGCCCGCCACCTTGTGGATGCCGCCGTAGGGCTTCGGAAACCAGCCGCGGCCACCGCCGCCATTCCCGGCTGGCGGCGAGGCATTCCGCCAAAGCGTGACGACGGCATTCACGGTGCGACGGGCAAGTTCGCGCACCTTTGGATCGCGCGTGGCTTCAAACTTCAGGCAAAGCGCCATCAAATAGGCGCCGCTGGCCTCGCCTGCGTTTTCGTAGTTCAGCCACACGGCTTTCAGCGCTTCCGGCATCGCGGAGTGCTCGGGGTAGCCGCCTTTGCCAAGCGGGCGGTCGAGCACCTCGTCGTTCGTCAGCGGTTTCATCGTGCGACCATTCACACCACTGCGCAGGATGCCGTCTTCATCGCGGAAAACGCGCTCGATCACCTCCTGCGCCGTTGCTTCCACTTGCTCAAAGGTCTTGCCATAGCTTGCGGGTGGGAAGTCACCGCTAAACACATCGCGTGTCAGTTCCGTGCTCGGCGCGGAGGGAAAACGACGGAGCAAAAAGTCAGCGGCAGCCACATACGCATCATCTGGCGACCGATGTCCCGCCGAGACACCGACATGCAGATGCACTGGAATGAGATTCAGCTTCGGCTGCAATCTTCGCGTCGTATCGACAAGGCGGCGCGTGAAGCCGATGCAGTCCTCCGAACTGACACGATCATCCGAGTTTCCAATGCTGATCCACACCGTGCGATCCGCGAGCTTCTCCATCACGCCATCAAGGCTGAAGCCCGCCACCTGCGCTGCGGTGACACCGTTAAACTCCTTCAGCGCGAGCGGATTCGTCACTGGCGAGATGCCGACGACAGCCTGAACACGCGGCTCTCTCGCGGCAAAGTGCAGCGCGCAGAATCCACCACGCGAGACACCTTGCACCACGACTTGCCGGGCATCCGTGATGCCTTTCGCGATGAGGTGATCCAGCACATCCACGCAGTTCCGCACATATGGCCCGATGAAGTCGTGGCCATTCTTCGCATGCGTGGCCCAGCCGCTCAGGCTCGATGGCTGGCCTTCTTTGACATCGAAGCCTTCACAGGCCGGGTCGAGCAGCACATAGACCCAGCCATGCTTAGCCAGCACCTCACCGGTGCCGACGAGATAGCGCATGTTCTCCTGCCCCATCACGGAAATCGGATTGCCAATGATGAACAGAGTCGGCGCGGGCTTGGCTGGCTTGTCGCCACAGATGCTGAAATGCGTGCCGCGGGGCGTCTGCAACTGCCGCAGTTTCGGCAAGTCCGCAGCCATGACGAGCAGGGCCTGAAACGCGATGAGAGCAGCAAAGAACGCGATGGGCACTTTCATGGATAGCTGGCCCTTCGCTGGAGGATCAATGATTATACAGGAACTCCTTCGTGTTCAGCAGCGCCCAGAGCAGGTCTTCGTAGCCGTTGCGTTTGGCGCGTTGGGAATCGAGCGGTTTGCCGGTGGCGTCGGTGCGAGGCTTCAGCAGATGCGTTTCGGCGATGCGGATTTCGTCGGCGGCAGGTTCGCGGGAGAAGGCGGCGAGGTAGAGTTCGCGGATGCGTTTCGGCTCGGACATCTCGGCCTTGGTGAGCATCTCGGCGCGGCCACCGGCGGCGGTGAGCTTGGCTTTCACGTCAGCGGCGTTCATGAGATGCAGGCTTTGCGCGAGACTGGCGGATGAGACGCGCTCGCATTCGCAGACGCTGGTGTTGTCGGGGCGGCCAAAGACTTTGAGAAACGGCGAGGCACGGGTGTAGCTGTTGTCGGGCAGTGAGATGGCACGAGTGCCGGGCGGAAGGTCAGCGAAGTCCGTCTTGGAACCGGTGACCATGTCGATGCTGTCGAGCAGCACTTCGGCGGTCATGCGCTTCGGGTAGAAGTGCGAGAAGGCCTGGCGATCCACCGCATTGTGCTCGTTCGGCGTCGAGCTGAGCTGGTAGGTATGGCTTTGCGTGATGGTTCGAACGAGCGATTTCAAATCGTAACCGCTGTCGGTGAAGCTCTTGGCCAATGCTTCGAACAAATCAGGATTCGTCGGCGGATTCGTGTCGCGCAGGTCATCCTCGGGCTCCACGAGGCCGCGTTTGAAGAAGTGCTTCCAGTAGCGGTTCACGAGCGACTTGGCGAAGAAGGGGTTGTCCTTCTTGCTCATCCAATCGACCAGGGCGAGACGCGGGTCGTCGTCGGGCGCGATGTCCATTTCAGGTTCGCCGAGCCCAGCAGGCTTCAGCATGACGCGCGTCTTGCGGTGCTCAGTCTGCGCAGTGCCGCGCTTGTGGAAAATGAGATCCTCACCGGCGATGGCGGTCGGTTTGCGACCGATCTGGCTGAAGAATGCGGCGAGGTGATAATACTCCGCCTGCGTCCAGCGCTCGAAGGGATGATGATGGCACTGTGCGCACTGCATGCGCACGCCTAGGAAGAGCTGTGCCACGTCTTCGAGCTGCACATTCGGCTCCTTCACTCGTTTGTACCAAGCCACCGGCGGATTCGACACGATGGTGCCGGTGGAGGCGAGAATCTGGCGAACGATTTGGTCATACTTTGTGTTCGCCAGCAAGCTGTCGCGCATCCAGGCGTGGAAGGCGAAGTTCGCGGTGATGTCGGCGGCCTCGGTGCGCTGGTTTTTGAGAAGCGAAGTCCACTTGTTCGCGAAGTAGTCGGCGTAATCGGGACTGTTGAGGAGCGCCTCGATGGCGCGATCACGTTTGTCAGGCTCCTTGCTGGCGAGGAAGGCTTTCGTTTCTTCGTCGGTCGGCAGACGGCCGCCGATGTCGAGCGAGATGCGGCGCAGAAAGCTAGAGTCATCGCAAATCGGCGAAGGGGGCACACCGATCTGCTTCAAGTTCGCGAAGACATGCTGATCAATAAAATTCTTCACCGGTGGCAATGAATCCACCGGCGCCCCGAGCGGCACCGACACGCTGCAAACCGAGACCTTGCCGCCGAAACGCACCATCACGGCCACGTTGCCCGGAATATCGAGTGTCTTCACGAGACCTTGCTCACTGGCCTCGGCCATGGCGCGGTCATTGGCCTCAAAGAGCGCATGTTTCGTCACATCGCGGCTGCTGCCATCGGAGTAGCGTGCGGTGACTTTGAGCTGCTGCATGGTCTTGACCTTCAAAGTCGCACGAGCGGGCTCCACGACGATGTCGTTGAGCTTTGGCTCATTTTTCTGCGCATACGGCATTCCTTCGGCGATCCAGCGCACCAGCGTCTTATAGTCTTCCGAGCCGGGCTCCAGCTTCTTCCCGCCCGTGTGCGGCACAATGGCTGCGCCCTTGGTGATGAGCAGGCTTTCCTCCGGTGCCGGTGGAAATACGCGCCGTCCTTTGCCCTGCTTCACGATGGCTTCATAGTCTTCCTCTGGCTCAAACCCGAGCACGCTGAGACGAAACCCACGCTGACCGGTGATCGCCTTCGCATGGCACACGCCCGCGTTGCAACCCGCCTTGGTCAAAATAGGCTGGATGTCGTGAGTGAAGCTCAGTGGACGCGACGATTCGACAGCGAAGCCCGTTCCAGCGAGCATCGCAATCATCCAAGTAGAAGTGAGGGCTTTCTTTGGCATTGCCTCAAACCTACGCGTCGAGCGAGGTGGTTTTCGCAATGGATCAACGGCTGGTGATAAAGTCCCGTCCCCGCACTTCGCCAAACTGCGGGCTGCGGACGACCATTTTGATCAGGGTGCCCATGCGATGATCACTTTTGACCATGGACTCGATCAGCGGCTTGTCAGAAAGCTGCACGCTGCGACCGAGGGAATAGCCGAGGAGCTTGCGGCAAAACTGGCGGAGGAAGTCGTCGCGGCGGGTGGTGAGGAGGTAACTGCGGAGATCGGCGAGGCCATCGACCTGTGTTCCATCGGGCAAGGTGGTGCTGGTGTCAGCTTTTCGGGCGCGGCCGATGGCGTCGAAGCCTTCGAGGGCATAGCCGAAGGGATCGATGCGTTTGTGGCAGCCGGCGCAGCGTTCGTCACGGCTGTGACGTTCGGTGAGCTGGCGTTCGGTGAGGCCTTGCGACGCTTCTTCGGGCAAAACGGGCACGCCTTTGGGCGGAATGGGCAGTTTGTCGCCGAGGATGACTTCGCTGAGCCAGGTGCCGCGCAGGATGGGACTGGTGCGCGAGGCACCGGCCTGCTTGGCGAGCGTGGCGGCGAAACCGAGGATGCCACCACGGCCTTTCGAGCGCAGGCCATCGACTCGCTGCCAGTCGGTGGTCTTCAAATCGAGCGCGTAGTGCTTGGCGAGCGGGCCGTTCACGAAACTGTGGTCGGCATCGAGCAGCGAGAGCACATTACGGTCTGCCTGGAACAGATCGACGAAGAAACGCACGGCCTCCTCCTGCATGTCGTCGCGGAGGTCGAGGAAGGTGGGGAAATGGCGCTCGCTCTTTTCATCCAGCGTCTCGACATCGCGCACATGCAGCCACATGCAGCCAAACTCGGTGGCGAGGCGGCGGATGCGCGCGTCCTTCATCATCCGCCGGGCCTGGGCAGCGAGAACGGCAGGCTCACGCAGCTTCCCGGCCTCCGCCAGTTGGCGTAATTCGGCATCGGGTGTGGAGGACCACAGGAAGTAGCTTAGCCGCGTGGCTATTTCCCAATCGCTCACCGGCGCGGCCTTGATGCCAGGAGCCGCTTTTTCACCGCGATACAAAAACGCCGGAGCCACGAGTACGCGCGTGAGCAGCATGCGCACGGCGCTCGTGTGAGGCAGCTCCTGCTTGCGCAGCTTTTGATAAAGCGCGCGCAGCTCGTGCTGTTCGGCATCACCCAGCGGACGACGCCATGCCTGGGTGGCGAAATCGAGCGCGGCCTGCACATGCCTGGGTTCGGCGTCGAGTTGCTGCTGCTTGAACGTCTCCGCGCCGCGCTGAATCGGCTCGCGCATCGGCTCAAAGGCGCTGGGGCTGGCGTCCTGTGTGGCAAATTGATAAAGCTGCTCAAACACATCCACCTGCTTCAGCGGTGCTTCGCTGACGAAGCGCAGCTCGTCCCACAACCGGTCGATCTCGGCGCTCTGGGCCTCGTCGAGCATGAGGTGCTTCAAGTGTTCGTCCTCGCGATAGAACAGCGTCAGCGTCACCACCTCGTCCACCGGCACGATTTTGGTGTAGCAGAGAGCGATGGGGAACAGCGCTCGAAACTCATCAAAGGCGGCCTCAAATCGTTTCCGCGCAGAACTGGCGTCATTCACAATCACCGGAGCACTGTGCTGCGTGCGCAGGTTGTTGTCGCTCCACTGGCCCTTGGCCTGCGCGGACTCAGCCCTGCCTGCGGCGATGCCCTGCAGCGACTCCGGCTTCGTGGCAAGCACCTGCATCTGCACGCTGCCGGTGGATTCTGCGGCCAGCTTGCCGGTGACGACGAACTCCGTGCCGTTGGCGAGAGCGGCGGGGATTGGCACTTCGAGGACTGAGGGCGCCTTGGCCTTCAGATTGGTCGGATCAGTCCGATCCGGCCGATCATTCAAAAAGGGGCGTAGCAGCGGGCTGTTCAGCGGAAAGTCTTTTTCCAAATGCTGCCGCACTTTCGCAGCCAGGGCGGGAGATGGGTTTTTGCGCCACTCTGCGATGGGCGCGGGCACGTCCGGCAAGGCTTCTAGCGCGGCTGGCTGGCTCAGGAAGCGCCAGGGTCCGTGGGGATTGCCGGCGAGGATGTTCGGTGAAACGTCTTTGGCGAGGTCCCAGGTCTTAGAGCCGTCGTTGAGCGTAAAGTTCACCGCCGTGAGATCACAAACGTGGTTTCCATCGCGTGGACCGATGACGAGCGCGAGAACTTGACCGGGTTCGACGCGCACCTTTTCAAGCGGGCCTATCTTCAAAACATTCGCGCCTTTCGTTTCACCTTTGGCAAGCACTTCGCTGGTGTGCCCGCGACGGACTTCGAGCGTCCAGACAACGCCGTTGCCGCATTCGGGATGCGCGTCGGAAACATCGCCGCTGATGCGCAGCGTGCCCGCAGCTTCGCAACGCCATGCGATGACGGAAGCACGCGTCGGCGATGGATGCGTGGCGACGCTGTGCGCCTTCATCACGCCGGGGATGCGAACGGTGGCGTCTGAGGAGTTCGCGAGCACGCTGAGCGCCTGCTCGCCCTGCCAGCCTTGGATGAAGTTGTAGTCGGGTGTGCTGAGGAGTTTCTTCGTGAGCAGTGGTTCGAGCTTGGCGGTGCCGTGGCCGAGGTATTCACGCCAGGCAGGCAGCAAGGCGGGATCAGCGTCGTCTTTGCCGCTCGCGATGGCGTTCAGGCACTGCTCGGCGCTAGCAATGATCTTCGAGCGTTGGGTTTCGAGATGCTTCACAAGAGCAGGAAGGCCGCTGATCGGCAGATCCGGCCTTCCTGGGGCCACAAGGCGGGGATTTTCCCAGACCACGTCATCATCAGTGCTGCCATCGCCCGCATCGGTGGTGGTGAGGTAGAGCGTCAGATCCCGATCTGAAGCCAGCTTCACGCGCATCTCGTGCCGGGGCACCAGCGGCATCACTGGCTCCTGCCAGCTTTTCGGACCATTCTGCTTGCCGATGTGCCCCACACTGGCAAACCGCCACAACGTCTGCTGCCAGAGTTCAATATCGGCGGCGGTGAGCTTGCCTTCACGAAACTTTGCTCGCAGGGGGTCGAGCAGGATGGACGGTTTCGAGTCCGTGAGCGCCTGCTTGAGCACTGCGAGGTAATGGGTGTTCAAGCCGTCGGCACCGGCCTTGCCTTGCAGCGCCGCCAGATACTTCGCCAGCGGCAGGCGACCGCCCGCGTTCGTATCGAACTTGATGCCCTGCAAATTCACCGCCGTGGCACCGCCGGACTCGGTGAAGCGCGCGTAAAACTCGCGGATCTTCGCCAGCGTCTCGTCCGTCCAGTCATGTGATGAGGTGCTGGCCGAGAAATGCAATCCCTGCGGTGTCAGTAAGGCATGACTCGCGATTTCCTTCGCCGCATCGAGATACTTCGTGAGCAACGCGGGCGACATGACGAGCGCCGCGCCCGCATTCGTGAATCCTTCACCCGCCGCGCCATCCACCGGAAACTCCTTTGCCGGATCAAGTGAGTCCACACCGGTCAAATCCCGCAGCGTGTAAGTGTATTCCATGTTCGAGAGCCGACGCAGCACCACGGGACCGGGATCGCCCGCATTGGCTAGCGCGATTTGATCCAGCGTGCCTCGCGCCCAGTTTGTCAGTGTGGTTTTCTGTTCAGCCGAGAGCTGCTTTTCCTTCTTCGGCGGCATCTCGCCCATCTCGATTTGCTCCAGCACGCCTTCCCAAATCATCGGCTCCTTCTTGATCTCGGCGAGGCTGGTGAAGCGCTCCAGATCGAGATCGCCCTTTTGCTTCTCGGTGGAGTGGCAGGTGTTGCAGCGCTCCTTCAAGACAGGCAGGATCGATTTCTGAAAATCATCAGCGCTAACCCAATGAGTCGATAACGCGACGATCAAAAACTGCGCGGATAACTTCATGCCAAAATCTCCTTCACCACGTTCCCATAAACATCCGTGAGCCGAAAATCACGGCCGAGATGCCGCCACGTCAGCTTCTCATGATCAAGGCCGAGCTGATGCAGGATCGTGGCGTGCAGGTCATGCAGATGTACTTTGCCGGAGACGGGCCGGAAGCCGAAGTCGTCGGTCTCGCCGAAGGTGAAGCCGGGTTTGATGCCGCCACCGGCCATCCAGGTGCAGAAGCTTTCGGGCTGATGCTCGCGGCCGTGTTTGTCGATGGGCGAGGTGCCGCTGAGATCCTGGCTCCAGGGCGTGCGGCCGAATTCCCCGGACCAGACGACGAGCGTGTCATCGAGCAGGCCGCGTGACTTCAGATCTTTGATCAGCGCGGCGCAGGGCTGGTCGGATTCGGAGCAGCTCTTGGGCAGTGCATCGCGAATGTTGCCGTGATGATCCCAGCCGCCCATGGTGACCTGCACAAAGCGCACTCCGGCCTCACTGAGACGACGCGCGAGCAAACAGGCTCGGCCATTCTTGTCCGTGGTCTTTTCGCCGATGCCGTAGAGTTTTTTCGTGGCCTCGGTTTCGTTGGAAATGTCCACCAGCTCGGGCGTGGCGCTTTGCATTCGGAAGGCGATCTCCATGCTCTCGATCATGCCTTCCATTCGTGCATCGACCTCGGCACCCTTGAGCAGGCGGCGGTTCATGCGCTGGGTGAAGTCGATGCGCGCGCGCTGCGCCTTCGCATCACCCGAGACATCGGCAAGGTAGTCGATGGGTGATTGTTTTTCACCCTGCGGGATGACGACCTTTGTGCCCTGATGCGCGGCGGGCAGAAACGAGGCGCCGTAGAGCCGCGTGTCGCTGTCGGGATGAATGGTGATGAAGTTCGGCAGGTTGCTGTTCTCCGCGCCGAGGCCGTAGCTGATCCACGAGCCCATCGACGGCCGCACATCCGCTGTGACGCCGGTGTGAAACTGAAGAGCGGCGGGCTGATGCTGATTGTTGTCCGAATGCACGGCACGCAGCAGACTGATCTCATCGGCGATGGTCGCGGTGTGCGGCAGCAGATCGGAAATCATCATGCCGCTTTGCCCACGCGGACGCACCTCGCCATGCGTGGCGAGCGCGAGAAACTTGTCCGTGCCGACGCGAAGCTCGTTCGTGTTGATCGGCGCGGAGATCGTCTTGCCATGCATGCGCTTGATGTAGTCCTTCGGGTCAAACAAATCCGGCTGCGACGGCCCGCCCGACATGAAGAGAAAGATCACGCGCTTCGCCTTGGCCGGAAAACGCGGTGCCTTCACTGCAAGCGGGCTGCTGGCGGCCTGCACGAGATCATGCAGCGCAAGCGCGCCGAAGCCAGTGGCAGTGCGTTGCAGCCAGGAGCGGCGGGAGAATGCGGAAGTCGTGTTCATGGTCACAGGCGGAGAAGAAATTCGTTTGAAGAAAGCAGCGCGTGGCTCAGCTCGATCCACGCGGCTTTGGCAGGTGCGGTTTCGAGGAACTGAACGGCGTCATCGCGTTCAGCGGATGTGATGGGGCGGCCAAGAGCACGGAGCCACAGCGTTTCAAGCCGAGCGCCTGTGTTCGTCTCAGTCCGCGTGAGATCGTTGGCGAGTTCGGTCGCGCGGGTGCGAAGCATATCGCTATTCAGAAGGAAGAGCGCCTGTGTGGGCACGGCGGTCTCGGCGCGTTTGCCGGCGATCTGCGCAGGCTGGGTGAAGTCGAAGACATCGCGCAGCTTGGCGGAGCCGGGTTGCGCTGCGGTGCGGATGACGGGCAGGTAGATCGTGCGCTCGAAGTCCTGGATGGGCCGCATCTTCTTGAGATTGAAGGCCGGTGGATTCACCGCCTTCGGGCTGAGGCTGCTGACGTTCTCGGGGAACTCGAGTGGTAGCGCCGTTCCTCCTGCCGAACGCGCCAGCTTGCTGCTGATGGCGAGCATGGAGTCGCGAATGGCCTCCGCATCGAGCCGCTGACGATTCATCCGCCACAGCAGACGATTTTCCGGGTCTTTGCTCATCGCAACGGCGTTGTGCGCGCTGCTCATTCGATAAGCCCGACTGAGCACGATGGCGCGAATGATCTGCTTCTGCGACCAGCCGCCGTTGACGAAACGAGTGGCGAGATGATCGAGCAACTCGGGATGCGTCGGAGTTTCACCGCGCACGCCGAAGTAATCGACGCTGCGCACCAGACCTTCGCCGAAGAGCTTCTGCCAGATGCGGTTCACGGTGACACGGGCCGTGAGCGGATTGCGCGAGTCAGCGAGCCAGTCGGCAAGCTGCACACGACCGCTTTGATTCGGCGGAATCGGCGGCATTTCGCCCCACGAGGCCACGCGCATGACGCCTCGCTTCACCGAGTCGCCCAGCGCATACGGATTGCCGCGAATGGTGACCTGCATGTCGGCGGGCTTTTCGCGATCATGCACGGCGAAGGCTTTCGGAACGATGGGTGCGAAGAACTTGGCGTGCTCGACTTCGCCGTTGATGGCCTTGATGCGGGCGACCAGTGCATCGCGCTTCTTTTCGAGATCGGGCTTGGCTTCCTTCGTTGCTTTGGCGATCTGCGGCTCCAGCGCGACTTTTTCCTTCTCAGCGGCTTCGCGTTCGGCAGCGAGAGCTTTGATCTTCGCTGCATTGGCGGCGAGAAGTTGCTCACGTTGTGCTTTCTGCTCGGTTGTTTCGGGCAGTTCGGTCTTGTAGACACTGCTCCACACGCCGTTGTCGGTCTTGTAGGTGGAGTCGGTGCTGCGGAACATGCCGGCGATGGCGTAGTAGTCGGTCTGCGCGATGGGATCGAACTTGTGGTCGTGGCAGCGCACGCAGCCGAGCGTCATGCCGAGGAAGGCGGTGCCGACCTTGCTCACTTGCTGATCCACGAGGTCCATCTCCATCTTGAGCTTGTCCACAGCGACGATTTCGACATCGCCGAGCACGAGGAAACCCGTGGCGGTGATGTTCTCGGCGCGTTTCAGCGGTGAATCAGCCGGAAGCAAGTCACCCGCGACTTGCTCGCGAATGAACTGGTCGAAGGGCTTGTCGTTGTTGAAGGCATTGATGACGTAGTCGCGATACCGCCACGCATGTTCGGCGAAGACGTTGTTCGAGGTGCCGATCTGATCCGCGTAGCCGGTGAGATCGAGCCAATGACGTGCCCAGCGCTCACCGAAGGCTTTGGATTGAAGGAGGCGATCAACGACAACTGCGCGGGCGTCAGACGAGTCGGACTGGTCTGACAAGTCGGACGTGAAGCTCTCAATGGCCTCAGGCGTCGGCGGCAGGCCGGTGAGATCAAGGGAGACACGGCGCAGCCAGGTGTAAGCATCAGCGTCAGCGGCTGGCTGAAGGCCTGCGGCTTCGAGTTTCGCGAGGATGAAGCGATCCACGGCATCCAGCGGCCATGCGGTGTCTTTGACCGCTGGCGCTTTGGCATCGCGAACGGGTTGGAAGGCCCAGAACTTCTTTCCGGCCTCGAAGTCGATGGTTTTGGCCTTTGCAGACACTTTCGCCACTCGCGAATCCGGCGCACCCATCGCGACCCATTTCTCCAGCACTTCGATCTCGCTCGCGGCCAGCTTGCCCTTCGGCGGCATCTCCGTTTCGGGATCGGCATAGCGCACGGCCTGGATGAGATGGCTTTTCACCAGATCGCCAGGGATGATTGCGGGCCCGTTGTCGCCACCAGTCTGCCAGCCCGTTTTCAAATCGAGAGCAAGGCCGCCTTTGATCTTCTTCTCATGCGAATGGCACTCATAGCAGCGCTGCTGGAGAACTGGCAGTACCTTGGACTCAAAGAACGCCATGCCGTCCTCCGCCCGCGCTGACGATAGCGCGAGCGATGTGACGACGAGGCTCTGGAAAATGCGGTTCATGAGGAAAGAGGCAGCCATTCACGCCAGCCGAGAATGTGCTCGCGCATGAGACGCTCGCAGGCGGCGGGAGTTTGCGTTTGGAAGCAGTTTACGATGGCTTCGTGGGCGTCAGCGGTTTCGCTGAGTGTCTCCTGGGTTTGCAGTTGGTGACTGCGATGCAGGCGGCCCAGCCAGAGCTCCAATTCGCCACGCAAGGAACGCCACAGCTTCAGAAGCCGCGCGTTGCCCGAGGCCTCAAGAATGATCTGATGAAATTCCAGGTCGAGGCGCGTGACTTCCTGCACGGATTTGGCACGACGCGTGGCTGCGAGGTTCTTTTCGAGTCTGGAGGCAGATTGCTTTAGTTTCGGAGCCGCCAATCGTGAAGCCAGCGGCTCCAACGTGAGGCGAAGCACAAACAACTCCTCAAAGTCCTGTGGCGTCAGCTTTTTCACAAACGCGCGACCCGTGGGGCTGAACTCGACAAGGCCCTCGCGTTCCAACGTGAACAAGGCCTCGCGCACCGGTACGCGGCTAACGCCGAGGCGCAGCGCTACAGCCGATTCAGCCAGCAAGGTGCCCGGTCCGGCGGTGCCGCTGAGGATGTCCGTGCGCAGCCGCGAGGCGGCTGAATCGGAGCGAGAGGCGATGAGGGTGGATGTCTGCATTTGGTATACCGTTTTCCAAATTACGAGATCCACGCGCCTGTCTTTCGGATTTATTCAATCCGCACCCACAGGTGCCCCACGGCGCGTTCGCCGCGCTCATTCGTGTGCTCGACACTTACGAGGTAGTCGCCCGCTTTTGCGAAGGCATGTTGCGTGATCGCATAACCGTCCTTGGCGAGGGCTTTGGCGTTGCCATCGGACTTCACGCTGACTTTCGGCGTGCCATCGCCGAAGTCCCAGGTCTCGCCGCCGGTGGTGCGGAAGGTGCGGACTTTAAAGGTGATCTCGGTGCCGGGCTTGAGACCGGTGGTGGGCCAGAAGGTCGGGTGAATCGTTGGTGGCAGGTTCTTATCGTCGCTGCCGATGACTTGGACGATGGCGAAATCGTAGCTCACGTTGCCAGCGTCATCCGTGACTTTCAGGATCTCGCTATAAGCACCGGGCTTTGAGTAAGCGCGCTCGATTTTTGCACCGGAGGCGGTCTTTCCATCCGTGAAGGTCCAGTCGTGGCTTTTGATCGTGCCGGATGCTGCCCACGACTTTGAAGCATCAAGCGTGATCGTCTCACCCGCACGGATGAAATGATGCGGTCGTGCCACGGCGATGATGGCAGGCTTGTTCTCGCGCTGATACGCCTCCCACGCGAAGGCGTAGGCTTCCTCCGTGCCCCACTTGCCGGAAGGCTGCCGGCTCTTGATGCCGAAGTGCAGATGCGTCCAGCCGCCGCTCGCTCCTTCCTTGCCGAGGATGCCGATGCGCTGGCCCATCTTCACACGCGATCCCATCGTGATCGCCGCGTCAATCGTGTGCAGGTGGCTGTAGCGATAATACCAGCCACGTTCGTCGAGCACATACACCACGTCGTAACGCGGCCTCACCGGCGTGAGCGAGTAACCCGGCAGAGTTTTTTCCGACACACTCACTACCAGTCCATCCGTGGCAGCGATGACCTCCGTCAAACCTTCGCAGCCGCCGAAGTCGAGGTCGTTGTGATAATAGATCTTCTTCCGGTCCGGTTTGTCGCCGCCATCGACATAGGTCGGCTCGTTGGAGAACTGCGTCGAAGTGGCAAACCAGCGCTGCTTCAGCGGATACACAAAGGTTCCCGGATTGATCCACGGCGACCCTGCGGACCACAAACGCAGCCGCGCATCTTTTTCGAGGCCCCACGAATCCTCGCCGCTGTCGGCGTTGTAGCCGCGCGTGATTGGGCAGTCGATCTGCACGCCGCCGACGGTTTGCGGCAGGTTGTAATTCGCGCTCGTGAGCCAGGCTTCAGCGCCGTTGACTTCCACCTTCACTTTCGCCTCACGCACCGCCTTGGCCATCGAGTCGCGCTTCTCCTGCACGTCGAGTAGCTTCACTTTCACGGTGCTGCCATCGGCCAGTTTCATGTCAGCGGATTCGCCGATCATCAAATCAACCGCGCGCAGCGTGGGTTCAAGGGTCGGCTTGGGAAGATCAGCCCAGAGAGCTGTGGAAACGAGACAAAGGAGCAGTGCAAGGCGGGAGAGATTCATCGTGACACGACTACGCGCACGATGGACACGCTATTGCGCGACAGGCAAGGCGAGCGCCAGAGCCGTGGTGGCCCAGCAGGCGGCGGTGATGGAGATGAACTGGTCTTTGCCGTGTGGGTAGCCGGACTCGAAGTATTTCTGGAACGGCTTGGCGCGTGAAACGACGTGCCAGGAACCATCAGCGAGCTGGGCTTTGAGCAGCCACTGAAGACCATGTTGAAACGCTGGATCATCCGCCGCGACACTGCCGGTGCGATGCAATGCGACGAGCGCGGTGCCGGTGGCGTAGGCATCGGAGGTCATGTTTTCGAGCTGGGACCAGCCGCCGTCCTCGCGTTGCGTGCGGAGGAGGTCTTGTGCGGCGGACATCGTGTCGGCGTTGACGGAATGAAGTGCCCACAGCTTGAAAACACGGTCCTCGGTGTTCTGCGCGGGCGTTTTGAGTGACCAATCGTGCGCCTGGGTGATGCGCGCAGTCGCGCGGTCTTGTTGCTCAGCAGTACGGAAGTGCTGGATGGATTCGAGAGCGAAGAACGTGGCGCTGAAGGGGCTTTCCTCGCTCGGCGGTCGAATGGACGGCGGTTTCCAGTGTCCGAGTTCCTTTTGGTGACCGAGAAGATATTCGATCACGGCCTCAGTGTTCGTGTCGGGCTTCGAGTTGCCGAGTTTGAGCGTCCAAAGCGCCGATCCGGCGGTAAAAGCGTGTCCGCCCTGTCCCTTGCCTTGCAGGTAGTTCGCGCGGCCTTTGGCGAGGAAGTCGGAAGTGAACTGAAGCTGTGTTTGAAGATTGCCCGCGTCGATCTTGAAGCCGCGCTCGCGGGCGGTGATGAAGGTCATCACCGGCAGGCCGGTGTGATGGCAGGTGAAGCAGTTCGAGCGCTCATCGATGGCAATGACCGAGCTGCGCTCCAGCAGCGGCAACGATTTGACGACGGCGGCGCGGATCGCTGCCTCATCGGCGGCAACGCAGAGCTGGCAGGCCAGGACGAAGTTGAGGAGGACGAGGCGCTTCATTTTGTTGTCTCCAACGTTCCTCATCATTCACATCCATCGCCCCGCCGGTTCACTTCGCATTCTTCTGAATGAAATCGACGATCGGCGTCGAGTCCTCCAGCCCATGCGGATGATGCCCCACGCCCGGCTTGCGGATCAGCGTGATGCTGCCGCCGAGCGCCTTGTAACGTGATTCGATCAGGCCCGTGTTCTCATCCCAGGGCACCACGTCATCGGCATCACCAAAGACATGCAGCAGGGGCACGCCGGCCTTCGCGAGCGGTGCGAGACTATCGACGGGATTACCCTTGTAAGCGAGCGCCTCAGCCTCGTCTTTGAAGCCCCACAGCTTCATCACAAAGCCCCAATTCCTTGGATCACCCTTCCCCTTACCTTTGCCGCCGGGCCAGCTCTTGAAGTCACAGACCGGCGCATCGGCATAAATGCAGGAAACCTTGTCAGGATTCGCGATGGCCCAGTTGAAGCAGTACAAACCGCCACGGCTGAGGCCGACGAGCGCCGGTTTCATGCTCAAGCCGTAGCTCGTGGTGAGTTCGGCATGGCATTGATTCCACAACTTCACGGCATCAGGGCAGCCGAGCATGTCGTTGATCTTCATATAGACGATGTGGAAGCCTTTGCCTAGAAGCGCGATGTCTGGCGCGGGCTTGTGTCCAAAGAACTCGCCATGCCACACCCAAGGGCGACCTACGGCGGCGGTTTTCGGCGCGACGACGGTCACGGACTTGCCTGCGATGGCCAGCTCATGCTTCGCGTAGCCGTTCCACTCGCCGGTTTGATTCGGAAAGACGATCTCCTTCGAGTTTGCGAGCTTGCGGGCCTCGGCGTCGAGCTCCGCAGTCTTTTTCAGCGCTTCTTCAATCGGCAGACCGGGCGAATTGCCCGGACGTTTGTGCCCCACATGACTGAGCCATGCCGGACGCAGAATGGAGTGTTTCTTTTTGATCACGGCAAGAATGGCCGCGCCGTTCGGATGATCCGGCGTGCCATCGGCCTTCACCTTGAGGCCCCAAGCATCGAGAACAGCCCGCGCCATGAGCACATGACCTTCCAGGCCGGGATGCACACCGTCTTTGGAAAAGGTGAACTGCGGATCCGTCTTCCGCTTCTCCGCAATGGCGGCATTCATCGGGCCGTGGATGTCATAAACGGTCCACTTCGCTTCGCTGCGCATGTCGAGCAGCCAGTCGGCGTAGAAGTCGAGCACCTCGTTGTAGCCCTTGTAGGGATGTGAGCCGTCCACCTTGTCCGCTGGGGCCACTTTTTGCGCGATGGGCACCGGATCAAACACCGGCGGCGTGAGATGAATGATGCGGGCACCGGCGGCGCTGACTTTGTCATGCAGCTTCTTCATACCGTTTTGAAACGCCTTGGTGCGTTCCGCGCCAAGCGGCAGGTAAATGCCGTCGTTCATGCCGTAGCAGGCGAAAACGAGCTGCGGCTTGGCTTTCTCCAAAGCACGGTCGAGCCTCTCATGCAGATCGGGACGCGGGAACTTGCCACCCGCGTGGCCTTCCTCGCTCAAACCGCTCACCGTTTCACTGCTGAGGCCCAGCGGGATGATGACCTTGTCCGAATCAGGATGCTGCGCGATCAGCGCCGCCTCGATCACCTCAATGTAGCCGCCGCCTTGCGTGATGGAATCACCGAGGAAGAGGATGCGTTGTTCTTGGGGCAGTTCAGCGGCGCTGAGGCCGGTGGCGAGGATGAGGGAGAGGATGAGAGGACGCATGAGAATGAAATTAGATGCCGACGAGTTCGCGCAGCGGCGTGCCGGAGTCGGTCACAGGGCGCGGGCGCTGGATGGGATCAAGGAATTCGTGATTTGGACGGATGCCGAGCAGATGAAACATTGTCGCCGCGAGATCCGGCGGTCGCACCGGCCTGTCCGCCGGGAACGCGCCGATTTTGTCGCTCGCGCCGATGATTTGACCGCCCGCGATGCCTGCACCGGCCATGGCGACGGAGAACACATTGCCCCAGTGATCGCGACCACCGCTTTTGTTGATCGTGGGCGAGCGCCCGAACTCGCCCATCACAACGACCAGCGTCTCATCGAGCAAGCCCCGCGAGTGCAAATCCTGGATCAGCGCCGAATAGGCCACATCAAACTGCGGCGCGAGCACGTCGCGCACACGTGGACCATTGCGCTGATGCGTGTCCCACAGTGGGCTGCCTTGATTGAAATCCCCCGGCTCGCGCGGCCAGTTCACCTGCACCAGCCGCGTGCCTGCCTCGACGAGCCGACGAGCCAGCAGCACGCTCTGCCCGAATTTGCCACGCCCATAGCGATCCCGCATCACCGCAGGCTCGCGCTCGATCTCCAGCGCGGCACGACTGGCCTCGGAGTGGATCAAATCAAAGGCCCGCTGATGCATCGCATCCGTTTCATTGATCAGCGGATTGGCCAGCGCAGCACGAAAGCTCGCGTCCATCTGCCGCAGCAAGCTGCCGCGTTCGGAGAAGCGCACATCCGTCATGCCCTCGGTCAAACTCATGCCCTCAATGCGCATGCGTTCCGCCGCCGGATCGCATTTGATAAGCTGCGGATGCCACGGAGCTCCCATGAAGCCGCCATTCTGGCCAGGCCACACGATGTTGCCGTTGTTCTCGATGCGTTCCGGCAAAACGACCGCAGACAGCGGCGAGCGCTCGCTCGGTTTCAGTGCCCCGACCGCCGCCGCGATGCTCGGCCAGTCGTTGCCGCTCGGCGGCACGCTCTCCGCCTTCGAAAGCGGCTCATAGCCCGTCAGCATGAACGCGCCGCTCGTGGAGTGCGCATTGATGCCCGTCGTCATCGACCGAATCACCGCGATCTGATGCATCCGCTTCGCCGTGCTCGGCAGAGTCTCCGAGAAATGCACGCCCGGCACCGAGCTCGGGATCGACTTGAAGTCCCCGCGAATCTCCAGCGGCGCGTCCGGCTTTGGATCAAACGTCTCATGCTGCGGCGGTCCGCCGCTGAGAAACAGGATGATGCAGCTCTTCGCCCGGCCAAACGAGCCGTCCTTGCTCTTCAGCCCCTTCGCTTGAAGCAACGACGGCAACGACAGCCCCAAACAGCCCAATCCACCCACGCGAAGCCATTCGCGGCGGTTGAAGGGCGTGTTGGGTCGGGCAGAAAACATGAGCGTTATCCACTACGCCCAGCCCCGTGAACCTCTCTCACACCCTGTGCAGCTTGTATGGATACACCTGGTCAGCGTTCCACTGGCACGCATACAGGTCGCCCGCGTCATCCACGCAAACGTCATGCACGTTGCGGAACACCGGCTGGTCCTGCAGCAGCAGGCTGACTTGCTCGCCCTCATACTTCGGCTGCTGGCCACCCGGCGCGGAGATCACGCGATTGTTTTTGTCCAGAATGATGATGAACCCGCGCTCGCGCCACATGCGGAAATCGTTCGGCTTCATGCCAAAGCACACGCCGGACAGCAGCAGATCACCCGCGATCACCGGACGGCTCATGAACGCACCCGGCAAGTAAACCGAGTGCGAATAGCTGCCATCGAGCTTGTACCAATGGAACTCATTGCGCACCCGCTCCGTGCAGAGCACCAGCGGTTCCGGCCCGCGTGAGTCGATCGTCACTCCATGCGCCTGCATGAACTTGCCCGCGTTCATCGCCTGCGTGCTCACACCGCCGAATTTGCGGATGAACTTCCCGCTCGCATCGAAATGCAGGATGAACTGCGAGCCGTAGCCGTCCGCCACATAGATGTCGCCGTTCGGTGCCGCCACCGCCTCTGTCGGCGCATACTTCGTCACCGCGTCATACGCGCCGCACTCCTTCGCATGCGGCAGTTCCAGCACGATCTCGCCTGTCAGCGTCGTCTTCACCACACGCCCACCACTCGGATCGCACAGCAGCAGCGTCTCTTTGCCATCCCGCGCATCCAAACTCAGCCCGTGACCGCCGCGGAGCTTCAGCGTCCACGCATCGAGCACCTTTCCCTCTTTGTCGAAGATCAGAATGTTGTTCTTCGCCTCGTCCGTGATCATGATCAGCCGCTTCTGCGCATCCATGACCATCTCATGGCAGTTTTTCACCGGATGCACCTCCCGCTTCGCTTTGCACCACTCCAAGTCCACCCGATACCGATTTTCCCCATGTCCGATGATGGTTCCGTTCAGCGAAGTTTTGCTCTGAGCCTTCACAAACGGGGCTGAAAGAGCAGTGGCGGCAGTCCTGGCGACAAAATGGCGGCGGTTCATGATCCTGTTAAACAGAACCATGCTGCCTCAGCTATCCAGAACTCTTTGATCGACTCCGAAACGTCGGCAGTCGCAGCCTCCAGCGCATTGCCGCCAGCCGCAGCACCAAAATGACCGCCATGCCGATGTAGCGATGCGCCTCCGAGCCAGGCAGCCACTTTTGCAGCAGCACAAACACCAGCGCGCCCACAAACACCGCCGTTGCATACAGATTCACATCCGGCTGAAACACCAGCGGCAGTTCACCGCGCAGCACATCGCGCAAAATGCCGCCTGCCACGCCGGTGACGATGCCCAGCAGGATCGCTACGATGCCCGGCGCACCAAACGCGAGCGCCTTCTCCGTGCCGGCGATGCCGAACAGTGCCAATCCAAACGCATCGGCGATGGAAAGCATCTTTTCAGGCATGTGGACGAACCGCGCCGCGACAAACGTGACCACCGCCGCGATGAGCGCCGTCCACACATGATGCGGCTGCTCGATCCAAAACACCGGACGCACGCCGAGGCACAAATCACGAATCGTTCCTCCGCCGACCGCCGTCACCAGTGCCAGCACCATCACGCCAAACAAATCCATCCGCTTCCCCTCCGCTGCCAGCACAGCGGCGATCGCGCACACGGCGACAGCAAAGTATTCGATCCAGGCGGGCATGACATCAGTGTTTCAAATAATGCTCGATGCCGTTGAGGAACATCTGCACGGCCACCATGACCAGCAGCATGCCCATGAGGCGCTCCACAGCCAGGGAACCTTTGTCTTTCAGCACTCGTGCAATGGCTGGCGCTGACAACAAAACCGCCGCCGTGATGCTCCAAGCGATGAGCAATGCCGCAAACCAGCGCCAGAGCTGCTCCGGCTGCGTGCTCACCAGCACCAGCAGCGTCGCCAGCACTGACGGGCCCGCGATCATCGGCGTGGCCAGCGGCACGATGAACGGCTCGATCTGCGGCTCATCGGACTCGTGTCGCGACGGCGGGAAGATCATCTTCAACGCGATCAAAAACAGCACGATGCCGCCGCTGATGAACAATGCCTCCTGCTTCAAATGCAGCAGCCCCAGCAGCCAAGGCCCCGCGAACAAAAACACGACCAGGATCACCAACGCGATGACCAGCTCCCGCGCGATCACCCGCAACCGCCGCTCCGGTGGCACGGGTCGAAGGCCGGACACAAACGTCGCCACGTTTCCCAGCGGGTCCATGATCGTCAGCAGCAGCAGCGTGGCGGAGAGAGTGTCCATGGGCGAATCAGTCTGCTTTTGCCTCCGGCGCAACCAATGCCGCGCGTACTTCGACCGAGCGGGCGCCCAGATTGCCGTAGCGATGATAATCAAAGCACACGCTCTGCTCCTGCACATACCAGATCAATTCCACTCGGCCCTCGGCAAGCACGGGGGCGTCGGCGATGAAGGTTTGCGTTTCCGCGGCGGCGCGACGCACGCTTTCCGGCACGCGGGTTGCGGCGGCGTAGCGCACGCGGTCGGTTTCGTGCTGCGTGATGGCTGCGGCGAGATCCTCGTCGCTTTCCTCGATGAATTCGATGGCTGCGGCCCAGTTTTCCGTCGCTTCGTGCAGCCGCTGAAGCGCCTTCGATTCAAATCCAGGCGGTGTGCTGACCGTGATACGGCATCCGGCGGCGCGGGCTGCGGCGACACGGGCGTAAAGATCAAAGGTGGTGTCATCACGCTCCACGCGCACGCGCAACTCGCGCACGGGAAGATAGCGGCGCACGTTGTCCTGGCCGATAAGGCGGAAGTGATCGTGCTCGCGGGCGAATTCATCCGCCCACACGCGCTCGTAGGATGACAGCGCGGAAATAAGACGCGTGTTCTCGTCGAGATTGAGCATGTCGTAGCCCTTCAAGGCTGTGAGCAAGGCCGACATCGGTGAACTCGGCGATGGCGGGGCGGCATTTGTCACGGGTATCTCACTGAAATGCATGAACTGCGCCACATAGTTCGGCCCGCCCGCCTTGAGGCCCGGTCCGAACGCGCTCTTGCCCATGCCGCCAAAAGGTTGCCGCAGCACGATGGCGCCGGTGGTGCCACGATTGATGTAAAGATTGCCAGCGCGTATGCCGGCACGCCATTCGGCCTGTTCGCGATCATCCAGGCTCTCCAAGCCGCTGGTGAGACCGAAGCCGGTTTGGTTCACCATCGCGATGGCTTCGTGCAGTTTTTCAAATCGCATCATAGCGAGCACCGGGCCGAAAAACTCCGTGAGATGCGTGTAACTGCCCGGCTGCACGCCCCACTTGATGCCGGGCGACCACAGGCAGTCGTTGCCATCGAGCTTGCGTGGCATCAGCGCCCACGATTCGCCGGATTCGAGCGTGAGCAGCGCGTTTTCGAGATCGCCGAAGGGCGGACGGATCAACGGGCCTATCTTCGTCTTCAAATCCCACGCAGAGCCGACATGCTGGCTATCCGCAGCCTCAACCAGCGCGCGCTTGAACTCAGGATCATCGAAAATCTCCGCCTCCAGCAGCAGCAGCGACGTGGCGGAGCATTTCTGGCCTGCGTGACCGAAGGCGGAGTGCAGCACGTTCTTGATCGCGAGATCGCGGTCGGCCATCGCAGTGACGATGGTGGCGTTTTTGCCGCCGGTTTCGGCGCTGAGCGGCAGATCTGGCTTCGCTCTCAGCATGGCCAGCGCCGTCTCGGTGCCCCCGGTGAGGATGACCGCGCTGACCAGCGAATGCTGCACGAGCTGTGCGCCTTCTTTGCCGCCGGAGCATGGCACGAATTGCAACGCCTTGCGCGAGACACCGCCGCGCCAGAAACATTGGCACATCTCCCACGCAGGCAGCACCGCATCCGATGCTGGTTTCAAAATGACCGTGTTGCCTGCGGCGAGTGCCGCTGCGATGCCGCCGCAGGGAATGGCGATGGGGAAATTCCACGGCGACACCACGACGACCACGCCCTTGCCTTTCGCGGTGACTCCTGGCAGTTCATGAAACGTGCGGACCGTCTCCGCGTAGAACTCGACGAAATCGACCGCTTCGCTCACCTCAGGATCAGACTCGGCCAAGGTCTTGCCTGTGTTCGCGAGTGCTGCGCCCATGAGATCGCCACGCGCACTACGCAATTCCTCGGCGACACCGCTCAGCACCTGCTGGCGTGCTTTCGGAGACATCGTGCGCCAGCCATCATCATCGCGTGCCGCGCATTCGACGGCGCGAGGGATGTCGTCGGCATTCGCTTGTCGATAATCTCCCACCACAGTCCCAGGACGCGAAGGATCGAGACAATCACGCACGCTCCGACCATCGCGCAGTTCCTCGCCCGCGATGACGAGCGGCACTTCGGTAATGCGATCTTTCCATGCGGTGACAATGCTCTGCGCCCATTCCGCATGATGCGGCAGTGACCAATCGGTGTCAGGTTCGTTGACGAACGAATGTGAGACAGGCTGCCAGCCTGTGGCTTCGGACAGGCTGGCAGCCTGTCTCACGTTTCGCCGATCCTGCGTGCGTCGTGGTGCGTCGCTGAGCGACTCAAGCCGCTGAAACGAGGAGACAAAGCCCTTCTCCAGTTCATCCCACTCAGCGCTGCCGGGAACGAGCTTGAAGGTGTGGCGGAGAAAATTGTCCGGGCCGGTGTTTTCATCAAGACGGCGGATGAGATAGCCGATGGCGCTCAAAAAGTGCTCCTTGTGACACACGGGCGAGTAGAGCAGCAGATTGGACGCCTCCTCAAAGAGAGCGCGGCGCTGATGGTTTGCCATGCCTTCGAGCATCTCGAACTGGACGCGCTGCATCGCCTGCAGTTTCTGCGTGAGCACGAGCGCGTAGGCGACATCGAACAAGTTGTGCGAGGCGATGCCGAGACGTGCGGCGGCGAGATTTTGCGGCTCGAAGCCGGTGTGCAGCATGCGCTTGTAGTTCGCGTCGGTGTCGATCTTTGAGTCGAACGGCGCCTGCGGCCAGCCTTTGATGGATGCCTCGTGCCGCTCCATCTCCATGTTCGCGCCTTTGACGATGCGCATGGTGATCTCCGCGCCACCTGCTGCCACGCGCTGCCGCGCCCATTCGAGCAATTTGAGCTGCCAGCGATGCGAATCCGGGATGTAGGCCTGCAAGACAATGCCCGCGCTGATTTTCTCCAAGCCGCGCCGCTCAAGCGTGCGCATGAAGACCTCGCAGGTCAGGCTGAGGTCGCGATACTCCTCCATGTCGAGGTAGATGAACTTCGGCACACGCGTGCCATCATGGCGGGTGAAGGTAGCGCGTGCTGCGCTGCGATACAGCCGCTCCAAGCGGTCGCACAGCGTCGCAATCGTGTGCTCGCGAGCGATGGGCGACATCTGCGAGTAGAGCGTGGAAATCTTCACCGAGAAGACCTCCGTCTCCGGCTGTTGCAAGGCTTCGAGGTAAAGCTCCAGCCGACGCTCCGCCTCGGCCTCACTCAAGATCGCCTCGCCGAGGAAGTTCACGTTCATGCGCACGCCCTGCGCCGTGCGTTGCCGCAAATGCTCCGCCAGCAGCTCGCGCTCGGCGGGCAGGATCACATTCGCCGTCTCCTGCCGCATGTGCTCCTTCACCATCGGCACCGACACGCCCGGCAGCCAGCCGCCGAAGGTCTGAAAGCCGCGCAGCATCGCACGATCCAGCGGGCTGAAGAATCGCGGCACACCCTGCACATCGAGGATGTGCGTGAACTGATCCGCCACCCGCGCGGCCGACTTTGCGCGAAACGCTTGGTCCGTGAGCTGCACGAGCGTGGCCTTGTCCGAAGGCGTTTGCAGCATGCGGTCCAGCTCCGCCTGCTGCCGCTTCTCCGCCGGTGTTTGCAGTTCCGTGGCGCGAAGCTGGAGCTTCTGCGCCATGGCGATGGCTTTGGCGATAAGATCGGTGTTCATGGCTTCGAGGGGATGGTTTCAAGGAACTGTTCCCACAGTTCATCGACCGTCTTGCCAGTCAGTTGCTGCCACAAGGCGTCCCGATACTCGCCTTTCCGCAACGCCGCGTTCAGTTTCACGACAAGGCCTGCCGCGTGATGCTTTTCGATCCATTCGAGAAACATCGCTGTCGTCTTGTAGGCATCTTTGTAGCTCGCCAGACGAGTCAGCTTCGGTCGCGGAGCCTGCGGCTCAAAATGCACGATGCGGATGTAGTCCGCGATGCCTTCCACCAGCCATCCAGGCCCGCCTGCCGGATACGATTGCACCACATGAGTCAGCTCATGAACGACCATGCCCCAGTCATTGGGATGCGAACGCACAAAGGCCGCCGAGATCGTGATCTTGCCGTTCGCGGCATGCGCCACGCCCTTCATTGCCGGATCAAAATGCAACGCGACCTCTTTCGGCGCGGTGAAGCCCTCGCTCGGCAGCAAGGCGGCGATTTTCGGGAACCAATCGACACACAACGTGCCCGCCTTGCTTCCCCATTCCTTCAAATCAGTCGCGTCATTCGTGTCCACCAGAGCCGTGGCATCCTTCGAGCTGATTTTCGACACTGTGCGCGGCTGCTGCGCGATGGCGGCACATGAGAACAAAGTCAGCAAGGCGAGCGATTTCATATCCGATTAGACTTCAAGCTCGCGCTTCACCTCGACAAACGCCTTCACCGCCTTCTCCAAATCCTCCCGCGTGTGCGCCGCACTGATCTGCGTGCGGATGCGGGCCTTGCCCTGCGGCACCACCGGAAAGCTGAAGCCGATAACATACACGCCGCGCTCCAGCATCGCATCGGCGAATTTCGAGGCCAAGGCGGCATCACCGAGCATGACGGGCACGATGGGATGCTCGCCGGGCACGATGTTGAAGCCAGCGACGGTCATTTCGGCGCGGAAGAAGCGAGTGTTCGCCTCCAGAGTGTCGCGCAGCTTGGTGGATTGCTTGAGCAAACTCAGCGCGGCGATGGAAGCACCTGCGATGGTCGGCGCGAGTGTGTTCGAGAACAAATATGGCCGCGAACGCTGCCGCAGCAGCTCGATGATCTCCTTGGGCCCGCTAGTGTAGCCGCCGCTGGCTCCGCCGAGGGCTTTGCCGAGCGTGCCTGTCAGGATGTCGATACGACCCATGACATCGCAATGCTCATGCGTGCCACGACCATGCGCCCCCATGAAACCGACGGCGTGCGAGTCATCGACCATCACCAGAGCGTTGTATTTATCGGCGAGATCGCAGATCGTGTTCAGTGGCGCGATGAAACCGTCCATCGAGAAGACGCCGTCGGTGGCGATCAGCTTGAAGCGTGCGCCTTTGGCATCAGCGGCGATCAATTGAGCCTCCAGATCGGCCATGTCGCAGTTTTTGTAGCGATAGCGCTGCGCTTTGCACAAGCGCACACCGTCGATGATCGAGGCGTGGTTGAGTTCGTCGCTGATGATCGCGTCCTCGGGGCCGAGGATGGTTTCAAACAAGCCGCCGTTGGCATCAAAACATGAGCCATAGAGAATCGTGTCCTCCGTGCCGAGAAAGTCACTCAAACTCGCTTCCAGCTCCTTGTGAACGCCCTGCGTGCCGCAGATAAAGCGCACGCTGGCGAGGCCATAACCCCAATGCTCCAGCGCCTCATGCGCCGCTTGCCGCACCTTCGGATGCTGGGCGAGGCCGAGGTAGTTGTTCGCGCACATGTTCAGCACCGCCGTGCCGCCGTTCGCACGCACGAGTGTGCCCTGCGGCGTGCTGAGAACGCGTTCACGCTTGTAAGTGCCCGCAGCGCGGATGGCGTCGAGTTGAGTGGCGAGGTGAGTTTGGAAGGCGGAATTCATGGCAGCTTTAAGGTCGGCGGTTCATTGGTGGCGGGACGATGGAAAGGCTCGCCGAACTTGGTGAAGCCCTTGATGAAACCGCCGTGCGAGAGGAAGAAGCGGCCGTCTTGCACTCCCATGAAGCGGTCGAGGCGGTTCGCCTTGCCCGTGCCATCGTGGCTGAAGGTCGCGGTGGTCAGCTCGAACCATTTGCCATCGGCGTTGGCGATCCATTGCGGGCCAAAGAGCGCCTTGCGCTGCTGGTGGCCGTTTTGACCGCCGAAGTTCTCACTGAAGGAATGCAGGCCGCGCAGGAAGTTGCCATCCTTGGGCGCACGGAAGCTTGCGATGAGCATCCAGCTCTGCTTTTCCGGCTGAAACCAGTAGCCGCTGTAGGTCGTGCGCGATTTCTCCGGCTTCACCGCGACGACAAATTTCTGTGTCTGGCCCGTCTTCCACGGATAAACGAGGTGCGAGTGCCCTCCGGTGCCCTCGTGGCCGAAGACGCTCGCCTCGACGCCTTCGCCTTTCGCGATGAGCTGCGTTTGATCATCAGCGGCCACGCTCGACCGATCAATGGCGCTCTGGCCTTTGCCAGCATCCCACACAGAGAAAATGATGCGTCGCTCCGTCTCCGAATTGATCTGCATGCCGAAGTAGCCGCGTGAGAAGCCGCAGGCCATGTAGAAGGAATAGAGCGGCTCCTCCACCGCCGTGACCTCGTTGTAGAACATCGCGACCTTCTCATCCTTCGGCGTCGGGTAGAACAAATGCACCGAGGAGGCGTTGCGGCGCGGTTCGAGGTTGAAGTGCGCGTCTTTCACCGCCGGGCCATCAAGCACAAGGGCTTCGATGAGACCTTTGCCATCGGCGTCGGCCTTGGACGTGAGCTCAAACTTCACATAGCCTGCTTTCCTGATCTCAAACTCGCCAAACGAGGCCGTTCCGTTCGTGACGGTAGCTTCGCGGCTCGCTTCACCGACGGTGAGCTGCAAATCGCGTCCGTCATCGCCTTTCACGCGCAGCGCTGCGGTGAGCTTGCCGGCCGTTTTGATCTCCCCAAACCACAGCACATGCTGTTTCGCGTCTTTCCAGCCCGTGAGGCCCTGTTTCTTCGAAAACTCAACGCCGCGAAAATCCGGCTCCGAGTAGGCGGTGAAGGCGGGGACGGTGAGTTCCGCGTGCGCGATGGAGGCGAGGAAGAGGAATGCTAGGAGGTTGTATTTCATGTTGAACGTTAGTTGGTCCAGTCGAGCACGACTTTTCCACAGTTGCCGCTCTCCATCGCGGCGAAGCCCTGCTCGAAATCGGTGTAGTGAAAGCGGTGGGTGATGACGGGGGCGATGTTCACGCCGCTTTCGAGCATGACGCTCATCTGATACCAGGTCTCATACATCTCACGGCCGTAGATGCCGTGGATGGTGAGCATGTTGAAGATGACCTTGTTCCAGTCGATGGCGATCTGCTCGCTTGGGATGCCTAGCATGGCGATCTTGCCGCCGTGGCACATGCTGTCGATCATGCTGCGGAAGGCGGATGCGTTGCCGCTCATCTCCAGGCCAACGTCGAAGCCTTCCTTCATGCCGAGTTGCTTTTGCACGTCGGCCAGCGAGCCGGTTTGAACGTTCAAAGCGACTGTCGCACCCATCTTGCGGGCGAGATCGAGGCGATACTCGTTCACATCGGTGATGACGACGTGGCGTGCGCCGGCATGCTTCACGACAGGAATCGCCATGATGCCAATCGGGCCTGCGCCGGTGATGAGCACGTCCTCGCCCATGCACTCAAAGGCCAGCGCGGTGTGAACGGCGTTGCCGAAGGGGTCAAAAATGCTCGCAACTTCTTCATCCACGCCATCGCGATGATGCCAGACATTGGTCATCGGCACGCTGATGTATTCCGCGAAGGCTCCCGTGCGATTCACGCCGATGCCGACGGTGTCTTTGCACAGATGGCGGCGTCCGGCGAGACAGTTTCGGCAGCGACCGCAGACGACGTGGCCCTCAGCGCTCACGATCTCGCCAGGATGGAAATCACTCACGTTCGAGCCAACGGCGACGACCTCGCCGACGAACTCATGCCCTACGACCATCGGCACGGGGATGGTCTTCTGCGCCCAGGCATCCCACTTATAAATGTGGAGGTCGGTGCCGCAGATGCCAGTCTTGCGGACCTTGATGAGGACATCATTGATGCCGACCTGCGGCTCCGGGACATCCTGGAGCCAGAGTCCGCGCTCCGAGCGTGCTTTGACGAGTGCTTTCATGGTATGTCGGTATATTGGACATGAATCCAATAAATCGGCAACCAGATTTTTTGGCTCAGGCCAGCACTTGGCCGATCACATGCCCAAAGTCCCGCTCCAGACGCTTGCGGCCGGGGATTTCCAACTGGTGCGGATCGAGGCCGAGCAGGTGCAGGATCGTGGCATGCACGTCGGTGACGTAATGCGGATGCTCCACGGCGTGGAAGCCGAGTTCGTCGGTGCTGCCGTGGATGGTGCCGCCTTTGGTGCCACCGCCGGCCATCCAGACGCTGAAGCCATACGGATGATGATCGCGCCCGTCGCTGCCTTGCGAACCGGGTGTGCGGCCGAACTCGGTGGCGAAGACGACGAGCGTGTCGTCCAGCAGGCCGCGTTGCTTGAGGTCTTTGAGGAGGCCGGAGATCGGCTTGTCCACCTGATGTGCGAGGTTCGAATGATTTTTCTTCAGGCCGGAGTGCGAATCCCACGCACCTGCGGCACCATCGCCATGCTGGAGCTGAATGAAGCGCACGCCGCGCTCGGCGAGACGACGGGCGACGATGAGCTGGCGTGCGAACGGCTCCGTCACCTTGTCGTCCATGCCATAAAGCTTTTTCGTCTCAGCGCTTTCGGAGTCGAGGTTCATCGTCTCCGGCACGGCGGTCTGCATGTTGAAGGCGAGCTGGTAGCTCTTCATGCGGGCGGCGAGCGTCTTGTCGCCGGGATACTGTTCGGCATTGAGCGAGTTTAGCTTGTGGATGAGATCAAATTGCGCCGCCTGCTCCGGTTTGCCGACGGCAATCTCCGGCGCGGCAAAAGTGAGCGGATTCTTTGGATCGACCTTGATGTTCACCGCGTCATAGGCCGGGCCAAGATAGTGCCCATCGCGAATATCAAAGTAACGCGGTCCCATGTTGATGAACGACGGCAAATTGTCCGTCATCGAGCCGAGACCATACGTCACCCACGCGCCGAGCGTCGGCACGCGCGGCTCCAGCATGTGACGACCGCTGTGGAACTGCACCTGCGCGCCGTGATTGTCGTCCGTCGTCCACATGCTGCGGATGAAGGCGATTTCGTCCGCGCAGGAGCCGATGTGCGGGAACCAGTCGCTGATCTCGATGCCGCACTGGCCGTACTTTTTGTAGCCGACTTGTAGCGGGTAAATCGTCGTGCGCTGCTTGCCGTTGGCGTCGTTCACCACGACCACGCGCACCTTTTTGAGCTTCTCCGGATCCATCACGGACTTGTAGGGCGTCTCGCCGATCGACTTGCCCGCATACTTCGTCAGCATCGGCTTCGGATCAAAGCTCTCCATGTGGCTGACTCCGCCACGCATGAAGAGCCAGATTACGCGCTTCGCCTTCTGTGGGATCACCGGCAGACCGCTCGGCGGCTGCCAGCCTTCCTCGGCCTTCAGCATGGACGCGACCGCGATGCTGCCGAGTCCGCCAAGGATGTCGCGGCGGAGGAAAGGTGTCGGCTGATGTTTGAAGTTCATCGCAGGGTGACGAAGTCGTTGTGATTGATAAGCGCCTGCAAAAACAGGCTGCGGTTCTGTTTCAACGCCGCGAAGCCCTCCAAACTCGCCAGCCGCTCGGTTTCCGTTGGCGGACGACCGAGCACGGCGAGAAAGGATTGTGTCACAAAAGGCTCCGCATCGAGCTTGCCGAGCTTCGCGGCCAAGGCGTCCGCGCATTCGCGACTGAGCTTGCTGTTCGTCAAAGCGAGCGCCTGCTGCGGCACGACGCTTTCGTTGCGGCGGTAGCATTCGAGAACGTTGCTGTTGTCGAAGACAGCGAGGAAGCGGTGTTCGGTGTCGGCGTTCTGGACGAAGTAAAGCGAACGGCGAGGACTCGTTTCAGACGCTGCGGGATCGAGGCTGGGGCCACCAAGGGTGAGATCGAGCTTCCCGGCGAGATGCAGCAGGCTGTCGCGCACGAGCTGGCTTTCCATGCGACGCGGGTTCATGCGCCAGTAGGATGCGTTGTCGGGATCGGCGGCGACGGTGGCTGCATCGGCCTCGGCATTCGAGGAACTGCGGCGATACAGCTCGGACAGCACCATGGCGCGATGCAGATGCTTCAAGCTCCAGCCGTTGTTCATGAAATCGACCGTCAGCTTATCGAGAATGTCCTGATGCAGCGGCGCAAGCGAGCGACGACCGAAGTCATCCATGTTCGCCACGAGCGGCGCGCCGAAGTGCCGCATCCAGACTTGATTCACCAGCACGCGCGCGGTGAGCGGATTGCGTTTGTCGGCGATCCACTTCGCAAACGCGAGTCTGCGGCCCGTGCTGTTCTCGGGATAGGTCTGCACGGTCGTGTTGTTGTTTTCTTCCGGGCCTTCCTGGGCTTTCAGACTCGCAGGCAGCGATGTGTAAGCCTCGCCTGGAGTCGCGACTTTCTTCTTGGCTTTCTCCAGTGCTTCGCGGGCGGCTTTGGTCTTCTTCTCAGCGTCCTTGGCCTTCGGGTCGGCCTCCGCTTTGACAAGATCGACCTCGGTCTGCGCCAGTTTGAATGCTGCTTCGGCGGCGGCGGCGGATTTGGCGAGCGCCTTGTCCTGTTTGGCCTTATCCGCAGCAAAAACGGCGCGAATCATCGCGGGTTTGGCCTTGGCGGCAGCGAACTGTTTTTCGGCGAGCGCAACGGCGGCCTTGGCATCGGCGAGTGGCACCGACTTGTCCGCCGTGGGCTCACGCATGACCGCATCAGCAGCGAGTTCGGCGAGCTTGAAGCTGTGGAACTGGACATCGGCATCGAAGGCGGTGAGGGCCAGACTGCCTTGGCGGCGCTGCTGCGGCAGCCGATAAGCGAGTGCCGGCTCGCCATTGATGCTGGCGTTGATGAGCGGGCCGCGCACGCGCAGATCAAGCGTGTAGCGCACGTCCTGCGAGATCGTCCGTGCCACTGAGCCTGCGGGTGGATAGCTGGACTTGCCGTCGTTGCCGATCGCCACCTGAATTTTCGATCCGCCGCTGAAGGCGCTCATGTAAACCATCACATCGTCGCCATCCGCGCTGTCGAAGGCGATGCCGACGGATTTCCATTTCTGCCCGCCGCGAATGGTGAAGCTCAAGCTGGCCTCGAAGTCAGCGGGAGGCGCGGATTTGAGGCGCAGGGCTCGCCGTTCGGCTCCGGTTTCATACTGGCGCACACCTGTGGCTGAATGTTTCCAGTCGCCTTTGAGGATCTCCCACTGTTCAGGCTTCGCGGTGGTAAAATCATCGCTGACGATCACCTTAGGCTTCGTCACCGGCTTCACAGCAGGCTGAGGTGATTTGGCGAGTGCCTGTCGTGCATTGTCGAGAGCCTTTTGCGCGGCGGTGATGTCGCGTTCGGCGGCGCGGAGGTGATCTTCGAGCACAAAGGGCAACAGAGCCGGTTTGGCGGATGCTGGCGGCAGTTTGACTGACGCAGGCTCCAATGAGGCAAACTCCAGCACTTGCGGAATGCCTGGCGTCAGCGACTTCGACTTGTCCTCGTTCTTTTCATCACCACGCACATGGCGGAAGGTCGGTTTGTCGAGATGAAGGTCATAGACGCGCGGCAGGCCGTTCTTCTCGAAGTCGGTTTCGCCTTTCCAAGGATCGAGGCGCACATGCAGCGGCTCGAAGATGGCGCGCATGCGGTAGTAGTCGGCCTGCTCGATGGGATCGTATTTGTGATCGTGGCACTTCACGCACTGCATCGTCAGGCCGAGGAAGGCGCGGCAGGTGTGCTCGATGGTTTCATCGAGCCAGGTGGTGCGGTTGAAGAGGTAATAACTGCGGGCGAGGAAGCCGGTGGCACGCAGATTGTCACGGTCCTCGGGCGCGAGTTCATCGGCGGCTAGCATCTGCACGATCATCTGGTCGTAGCCTTTGTCCGTGTTGAGCGATTCCACGATCCAATCGCGCCAATGCCAGATGTGCTTCTGGCTGTGGCGAAGCTGCGCGCCGAGGCCATACCAGTCGCAGTAGCGCCAGATGTCCATGAAGTGACGGGCCCAGCGCTCGCCGTATTGCGGTGTGCCGAGGAGTTGATCGACCACGCGTTGACGCGCCGGCATGGAGGCGTCATTCAAAAACGCCGTGATCTGCTCCGGCGTCGGCGGCAGGCCGATGAGGTCGAGATACACGCGGCGAAGCCAGATTTCCGGCGCGGCTTCGGGCTGAGGTTTGAGCTTTTTCGAAGCCAGTCGTTCTGAAAGCAGCGCATCGATCGATTTGCCGGACGATTTAGGCACTTGGTAGGCCCAATGCGCGCGCGGATCGGCTTCCGGCTGCTCATTCGCAGGCGCGGGTGCTCCGGCGGCGAGCCAGGCTTTGAATTTGGCGACCTGCTCGGTGTTGAGCATCGAGCCCTCACCCTCGGGCGGCATGCGGTCGTCCTTGTCGGTGGTGGTGACGCGTTCGAGCAGCAGCGCATGATCACCCGCGAGGATGTCGCCGCCATCACCGCCCTTGCGCATGGCGGCGGCGGTGTCGAGCCGCAGATCGGCCTTCTGCTTCAAAGCGCCGTGACAGGCGTAGCAGCGCTCCTTGAGCAACGGCTTGATCTCCTTCTCATAATCCACCGCCAGCGCAGGCAGCGCCAGCCAAGCGAGCGCAAGCGTCCCTCGTCTCAGGAAGACGCGCGGAACTGGATGGGGCATGGCATTCTTCATGGGCAAAGCGACCGAGACATTACGCCGCCGGAAGAAGAACTCTTTGCTGTCCAAAAACCGGCTTCCCAAGCCTTGGAGCGTCTGCCATCGTGATTTCCTCATGCGCCCGCTCCTTTTTGCCGCCCTCACGCTTTCATCGGCTTTCGCCGGAGATGCTTCTGTCATCGAAAAAACACCCGGACTTGTCGGATTCTGGACGTTTGGCGAGGAGGCCGGGCAGAAACGCGTCTCGCAGGGCACGAAGGAAAAGCACCCTCTCAGCGAGGTGAACGGCCCGATCAAGCGCAGCACCGGCGGTCCGTTTTCCGGTTACGCCGCCGATTTGAATGGCAGCCAGTATTTCGAGATCAAGCACAGCGAGACGAGCGATTTGAATATCTCCGGCAAAGACGCGCAGGTTTCGATGTTTGCCGTCGTGCGCATCGTGGACCTCAAAAAGAGCCGCACCATCGCCGGCATGTGGAGCGAGGGGAAAGGCGCGAACGACGACACCGGCACGCGGCAATACGCGATGCTGATGAACATGCCCACCTACGGCGGCAATCGCCAGCTTGTGCCGCACATCAGCGCCGAGGGCGGCGTTACGATGCGCGCCGACGGCACGAAGTTCCCGTGGTGCGCCGATTATGCGGCCACAAAGCGCGAGGTGCCGGAGGAGGAGTGGTGTACGCTCGCCTTCACCTACGATTCCAAATATCTCCACGCCTACATCAATGGCGTGCTCGACGAGCGGAAGCTCGACGCCGTCAAAGACAAGCGCAACGACCCTTACTTCACGAAGGAAGGCCCCGACGGGAAAGACCGCGGCATGAACCCCTACTACCACGGTCGCGGCATCTTCCAATACGACCCGGCTGTGCATGCGAAGACGAAGATCGCGCCGTCCGACTTCACCGTCGGTGCTCGCATGGCCGTAGGTTCGATGACCGGCGAGGCGACGATTGGCAAGTTTGGCGGACTGGCGGTTTTCAATCGTGCGCTAAGCGATGCAGAGATGAAGACGTTGCATGAGGCGGCGGATGTCGAAGCGCTTGAGAGGAAGCCTTGAGTTCTGGATTAATCGCATGCGGCGGCTATGAGTCGGCGCATGAACACCCGACCATTGATTCTCTCGCTTTTTGCCTTCAGCGCCCTCCTTCACGCCGAAACGTCGCTCAAGCTCGCTCCACCTGCCATTCACAAGGCTGCCGGCGGCAAGGTGACGCTGCAAAGCGATGCTGCGGACAGCACGATCCTCTACACGCTCGACGGCACGGACCCCATCGCGAAGTCGAATCCGTATCTCGCCGTCATCGAGATCCCGCATGGTGGAACACTCAAAGCGCGGACTTTTACCAAAGACCGCAAAACCATGAGCGATGTGGCCGAGGCGGTGATAAGGCCGGGTCTCAGCTTCGTCGTTCCAGTGCCCAGCACCGTCGTTCCCGTCACGCAGGATCGAAGCTGGCCGAGCTACGACTGGCAGAAGCGCCATGAACTCACCAGCGCCGCCGTGAAGCGCACGAAGCCGCAGATTCTCTTCATTGGCGATTCCATCACCCATTTCTTCGGCGGCGAGCAGTTCGACAGCTACGCGCTGCGCGGACAGCAGACCTGGGGCGAATTCTACGCACCGCGCAACGTCGGCAACCTCGGCTTTGGTTGGGACAAGACCGAAAACGTGCTCTGGCGGCTCCAGCATGGCGCGGTGGATGGAATTTCGCCGAAACTCGTCGTCATGATGATCGGCACGAACAACACGGGCGATTGTGCCGCGTCCAACATCGCCTTCGGAATCTATTCCATCGTGGATGAGCTGAACAAACGTCTTCCGCAGTCGAAAATCCTGCTGCTCGGAGTTTTCCCACGTGGCGAGAAGCCCAATCCGGCGCGCGACAAGATCGCCGAGATCAACCGCATCATCGCCAAGCTCGACGGCAGGCACAACGTCACCTATCTCGACATCGGCCCGAAGTTCCTCACGCCTGAAGGTCTCATCTCGAAGGAAATCATGCCCGATTTTCTCCATCCGAATGAGAAAGGCTATCGCATCTGGGCCGAGGCGATTGAGCCGACGGTGAAGAAGCTGATGGGGGAGTGATTCACGATCTCGACCGCAGAAACGCGATGATGTTGGCGATCTGCTCGGGCTTCAGAGCATCGCCGAGGCCGGCGGGCATGAGGGAGACGTTGCGGATCGTGCGGATGTCGGCCCGTTTGCGGAGCACGGTGCGTTCGGCGCCGCCGGGGAGTCGCAAGGTGATGCTGGTGGGCGAGTCGGAGGCAGTGATGCCGAGGAATATCTCGCCGCGTTGCGTTTTGACCATCACGGTTTCGTAACCGGGGCGCGCGGCCTCACTGGGGAAGAGGATGTCGCGCAGGATGACTTCGGGGGCGCGTTGGAACTCGGCGTCGAGATCGGGACCGACGGCGAAACCGATGCCGTGGGACTTGTGGCAGGCTCCGCAGATGCCTTGGAACAGCATGCGGCCTTCTTCGAGATTTGGTTTCTGTTTCAGCGCAGCAAGCACGTCGGGCACGCGCTTCTCCCATAGGGTGTTTTGCTCAGCGGTGGGCGCTGTGGGCGCGGGAACCTCGGTTTTGGTCGCGAGGGGCTTCGTGTCTTCGAGGCCGAGTTGGAGAATGTCGAGCGCTTTGCCAATTTTGACGACGGAGAGGCATTCGGTGATCTCTTTGGCGTCTCCGCGTGCGGCAATGATGCCGGCGAGATTGGCCATGACTTGTTCGCTCTTTCCCACATCGGAAGCGAGGGAGAGCAGCAGGTCTTTTTCGATGTTGTGGGCCGAGCAGGCGATGGCGGAGTCCATCCAGCGGAGATGGCCATAAATTCGCGCGAGAGTGGCGAGATCGTCTTTGCGAGGCCCGAGACTCAGAGCGAGCTGGAGGGCAAGTTGAGGCGCGAAACCGAAGTCAAGGCGAAGCCCTGAAGTGTCGTCGTCCTGGCGGAGTTGAAGCACTTTCGCTTCGGTGGCGCTCAGTGGTGGCTTTTGCCATTTGTCCTTCGCTTCGAGAATCCAGATGCGGCCTCGATCACGGCCGTTGATGACGCCGTATTGCTGCTGGAGGTGGCGGGGAATGGCGGAGTAATCCTCTATTATTTCGCGGTAGAAATCGACGATGGCCATGTGGCCTTCGGGCGTGTGCGCGAGGCTCATGGGATGGAACCACGCGTCGCGTGAGGCGAGGAATTCGCGCTGCTCCTCGCCCTTCACGCGTTGCAGGCGCAGGCGGGTGCCGTCCCGCACGATGTCGGCGCGGTGGATGAGGTTTTGCGCGGGTTCGCAAACGAAATACTGGCCGCGCCACACGAGCGGACCGCAGGCGCTGGTGAAGTAACCGGACGCGGCGGCATCGCTGAGGCTGATCTTGCGGTAGAAGGCGAAGTATTCGGCATGCTGCTCGCGCTTGGTGCGCCACGGATGCGGTTTGGCGATGGGATAGACGCGTGTGTCATCGCTGGCGGGTGAATCGAGCACAGGTGCGGCGGCGTCAGGATTTCGCATGAGGTAGCGCCATGGGATGGGCGTGACGTAGAGGCCGGGATGCGTGGTGGTGCAGGTGAAGCGCTCGCCACTGTCAGTGAAGGCCATGCCCATCGTCTTCGTGCTGCCGCTGACGGGCTCGATGGCACTGCCATCGGCGCGAATGCGGAAGTCGGTGGCTGGAAGTGTGACGGGCTTCGCCAAATGTGGTCCGGTGATCTCGCCTCCGGCCCAACCACGACCAAAGTAGAGCCAGCCGTCCGGCCCCCAGGTGGGTGCATTGATGCCACGCTCCAGATTGCCGGTGCCAAAGCCCGTGAAGAGCTTTTCGTTCACGTCGGCTTGGTCGTCGCCGTCGCTGTCTTTGAGAAAGACGATGTGCGGGGCGCAGGCGACGATGATGCCGCCATTCGCGGCGGCGATGCCGTAGCACGGAGGCAGGCGATCCGCCCACACGATGGCCTTGTCCATGACGCCGTCGCCATCGGTGTCGCGCAGGAGCTTCACGGTGCCGTAGGTTTCGGCCTCGGCCTTCTTTTTGGCCTCCTCACTGGCCTGGATGCGGCGTACCTCGAGGTCGAGCCGGCCGGATTTGTTGAGTTCGTCGATGTCGTATTGCCCTTCGACATTGTAGCCGTGAAGTTCGCAGACGAAGCAGCGGCCTTTGGCATCCCAGCAGATGCCGCTCGGTTCATTGATGAGCGGTTCGCTGGCGAGGAGGCGGATCTGGTAGCCAGTGGGCAGTTGGAAAAGCTTCGCGCTTTCCGCAGGGGAGAGAGGTTTGGGAGCGTCGTCAGGGCGGGGGATTTCGGCAAAAGTGGCCGCAGCGAGCAGAAGCGAGGTCAGGACGAGGCGATGCATCACATTAATACAGGCCGCGTGGCGGGGGTGCTTACGGCCAGTCGTGCATTTCTCATGAAATGATGCTGGCGAGATTGCAGCCCTTGCTAACGTTCGTGTCACGCCGCAGATGACCGTCGCCATTCCCAAAGACAACCACCCAGGAGAAACGCGTGCCGCCATTGTGCCGGAGCATGTGACCAAACTGGCGGCGCTGGGAGCGAAGATCGAGGTGGAGTCAGGACTGGGCGCCACCTGTGGACACAGCGATGCGGATTACACGACGGCGGGGGCGACGGTGCGCACGGATCGCTCTGTGATGCTCGCAGCGGCGGATGTCATCCTTCAGGTGCGCAAGCCGGCGCTGAACGAGGTGAGCCTGATGCGTGAAGGCGCGGTGTTCATCGCGTTGCTCGATCCCTTTCAATCACCGGACCTGATTAAGGTGCTTGCGGATCGTGGTGTGAGCGCGATCAGCCTGGAAATGGTGCCACGCAGCACGCGGGCGCAGAAGATGGATGTGCTGTCGTCGCAGGCGAGTCTGGCGGGTTACGCGGCGGTGATCGCGGCGGCGGGGCAGTCAGGAAAGATTTTTCCGATGATGATGACGCCCGCAGGCACGATCAAGCCGGTGAAGGTCTTCATCATCGGCGCAGGCGTGGCGGGCTTGCAGGCCATCGCCACGGCGAAACGGCTCGGTGCGAAGGTCGAGGCGTTTGATACGCGGACGGTCGTGGAGGAGCAGGTGAGATCGCTGGGAGCGAAGTTTGTGAAGATCGACGTGGGCGAAACCGGCCAGACTGCTGACGGTTATGCGAAACCGCTGAAGGAAGAACAGATCAAACTGCAACGCGAGGGCATGCAGCGCATCTGCGCCGAATCGGACGTGGTCATCACGGCAGCGCAGGTGTTTGGCCGGCGCGCGCCGATCTTGCTGACGAGCGAAATGCTCGACGCGATGAAGCCAGGCAGTGTCGTGGTCGATCTGGCCGTCGAAAATGGCGGCAATGTGGCAGGTGTGGTGCCGGAGCAAATCACCGAGCGCAAAGGTGTGAAGATCATTGGCATCTCAAACCTGGCAGGGCGCGTGCCGGTTCATGCGAGCCAGATGTTTTCCTCGAACGTCACCGCCTTGCTGACGGAGTTCTGGGACAAGGACACGAAGTCGCTCAAGCTGAACCTCGACGACGACATCCTCAAAAGCTGCCTCGTCACGCATGGTGGCAAAATCGTGAACGAAAAACTCGCTGCCACCTGACATGTCATGACCGAGGAAATGCTCATCTTCTTCATCTTTGTGCTGTCGATCTTCCTCGGCTTCGAGCTGATCTCGAAAGTGCCGTCCATGTTGCATACGCCGCTGATGTCCGGCACGAACGCGATTCACGGCATCATCCTGCTCGGCGGCATGCTGGTTCTCGCGAGCGCGGAGGGTTTCATTCAGCACGTTGCCGGATTTGTCGCCGTCGTGCTCGGCTCGGCAAACGTGTTCGGCGGTTTCATGGTGACTGACCGCATGTTGCAGATGTTCAAGCGCAAGAAGTGAGCCCACGATGAACATGATCACCGCCCTCATCTTCCTCATCGCTTCCGTGCTGTTCATTGTCGGCATCAAGCTGCTCGCGTCGCCTAAGACCGCACGTCAGGGCAATCTCGTCGCCGGCCTGGGCATGGTGCTCGCGTTGCTGGCAGTCCTGCCGCTGATGCAGGGCCCGCACGGCACGGGCGTGTCGCTGTGGAAATGGTTCCTCATCTTTGCTGGCATCGTGATCGGTCTGATCGTCGGCGCGGCGGGTGCTTATCGGGTCAAAATGACGTCGATGCCGCAGATGGTCGCATTGTTCAACGGAGCTGGCGGCGGCGCGGCGGCGCTGGTGGCGGCGATTGAGTTTGCGCATGTGACACAGGCGGCGAGCACGATGTTTGTCGTGGCAATGCTGAGCGCTGCGATGATCGGCGCGGTGTCGCTGTCCGGCAGCATCATCGCTTTCTACAAGCTCGAAGGACACTTCGACAAGCCGGTGACGTATCCCGCGCAGCAGGTGCTGAACGGGGTTTTGTTTGTGCTGAGCGTGCTGCTGGCCATTGCGATGGCGGCGGGCTCTCACAGCATGGTGCTCATGGTGCTGTTTCTCGTGCTGGCGCTCGCTTTGGGCGTGCTGATGGTCCTGCCCATCGGCGGCGCGGACATGCCGGTGGTCATTTCACTGCTGAACTCGTTCACCGGTCTCGCCGTCGCGGCGGATGGTTTTGCGATCAACAACATCGCCATGGTCATTGCGGGCACGCTGGTCGGCTCCTCCGGCACGTTGCTGACGCTGGCGATGTGCAAGGCGATGAACCGGCCCGTGACGAATGTTTTGTTCAGCGCCTTCGGCAAAGTAAATGGGGCGTCTGCCGATGCAGTCGCCGCAACCGGCAGCGTGAGGCCCGTGCAGTCCGATGAGGCTGCCATGCTGCTCAGTGTCGCGAGTCGTGTGGTGATCGTGCCAGGTTATGGACTCGCCGTCGCCCAGGCACAGCATCAGGTGCGGCAGCTTGCTGATGAACTCGCCAAAAAGGGCGTCGAAGTCAGCTACGCGATTCATCCCGTCGCCGGACGCATGCCCGGCCACATGAACGTGCTGCTCGCCGAGGCCGACGTGCCGTATGATCAGCTCATCGAGATGGATGAGATCAATCCCGAGATGGACCGTGTCGATGTGTGCCTCATCATTGGCGCGAACGACGTGGTGAATCCCGCTGCCCGCGAAGACAAATCCAGCCCGATCTACGGTATGCCGATCATCGAGGCCGAAAAAGCCGGCACCGTGATCGTGATGAAGCGCAGCATGGGCAAAGGCTTCGCCGGCATCGAGAACGCCCTCTTCCTGCGCGACAATTGCCGCATGTTGTTTGGTGATGCGAAGGCATCGCTGCAGGAGCTGGTGACGCTGGTGAAGGCGGGGTAAAATGGTCCGCACACTCCTCTGTGCGG